>NZ_JBEZKG010000003.1:0-253588 GCF_040651535.1 Streptomyces sp. NPDC048420 | reverse complement strand
GGGCGGCCCCGCGCCCGGCGGCGCCCCCCCCCCCCCGGGGCCCCCCGCCCCCCCCCCCCCACGGCGGGGTGCCCGAGGACGGGGCGGGCCACCGCGACGAGGGCGTGCGGACGCACTCGCACCTCAGCCGGTCCGCGTAGGCGAAGTCGCAGGTCACGCCCCCACCTCCGCCCGCACCCGCGCCGCCGCCCCCACCGCCACCGCGTCCCCGCCGAGCAGTGCGGGCACCACCCGTACCGGGTGCCCGCTGACCGGCGGTTCGGCGCTCAGGGCACGGTGGACGGCCGGTGCCAGCAGGTGCCACGAGCGGCTGACGCCTCCGCCGATCACCACGCTGGTGACGTCGAGCAGCCCCGCCGTGACGAGCAGCGCGCGGGCGACCGAGGCACCCGCCTCCTCGTACACGGCCAGCGCGTCCGGGTCGCGGGCCTGAGCCACCTCACGGGCGCTCACCGTCCGCCCCGTCCGCTCCCCGTACCGCGCCGCGATCGACCGTCCCGACGCCAGCGTCTCCAGATGGCCGCGGCCGCCGCAGGTGCAGGGCAGGTCGCCGAAGCCGGGGACGTGCCCGATCTCGCCCGCGGCGCCGTGCGGCCCGTCGTACAGCGCCCCGTCCAGCCACAGCGCGCCGCCGACCCCCGTCCCGAGGGTCATCCCGAGCACGTGTGGCTCGCCCGCGACCGCACCGGCTGTCGCCTCGCCGCGCACAAACGCGTTGACGTCGTTGTCCAGGAACGCCGGCACCCCCAGCGCCGCCTCGAACGCCGCCGTCACCGGGAACCCGGCCCAGTCCCGGAAGGAGTCACTGGCGACCAGGATCCGTCCCTCCCGTGCGTCCACCACACCCGCCGCCCCGATTCCGACCCCGAGCAGCCGCGCTCCCGTACGGTCCAGCAGCAGCCGTACGGCGTCCAGCGCGGCGCCGACCATCGCGGCCCCGCCGGCCGCCGCCGGGGTGGCCACCTCCAGCCGGTCGACGACGGTCAGGTCCGCCGCGCACAGGGTCACTTGGATGGTCGTACCGCCGATGTCGACGCCGGCGACCGCCTTCACGCGATGACCCCCGTCCGCTGCTCGGCACGCCGCCGCCGCTGCACCACCGGATCCGGCACCGGTACGGCTGCGAGTAGCCGGCGGGTGTACTCGGTCTCCGGGCGCAGCAGCGTGGCCATGGTCGGCCCCTGCTCCTCGACGCGCCCGTCCCGCATCACGACGACCCGCTGCGCGAACTCCTGCACGACGGCCAGGTCGTGGGAGACGAGCAGACAGGCGAACCCCAACTCCCGCTGCAACTCGGCGATCACCTCAAGCACGGTCCGCTGCACGCTCACGTCCAGCGCGCTCGTCGGCTCGTCGGCCACCAGCAGCCGGGGTTCGAGGACCAAAGCCCGCGCGAGACTCACCCGCTGCCGCTGACCACCGGACAGCTCACGAGGTCCGCGCGCCGCCAACTCACGTGGCAGCCGCACGAGTTCGAGCACCTCGGCCACCCGGTCCCGGCGCGCGGCCCCCGACATGCCCCGGCGATGCACCCTGAGCGGTTCGGCCACGCACTCCGCCACGCTCATCCGCGCGTCCAGCGAGGCCACCGGGTCCTGGAGCACCACACCCACCCCGGCGAGCAGCGCCCGGCGCTTCCGCCCCCGGACCCGGCCCAGGTCGCTGCCGAACAGCGACACCGAGCCGGCGGCCGGCGGGACCAGCCCGAGCGCCACCCTGGCCGCCGTGGACTTGCCCGACCCGGACTCGCCCACCAGCCCGACGGTTTCACCCGGGCGGACGTCGAGAGAGACCCCGTCGAGAGCCCGGACCCGCCCGAACCGCACGGACACGTCCCGGAGTTGCACCACAGGCGCCTCCTCCGCGGCCACGCCGTCCTCGCCGCTGAACCTCAGCCGCGGCACCGCCGCCAGCAGATCCCGCGTATACGCATGCCGTGGCCGCAGCAGTACCTCCTCCACCGGTCCCGTCTCCACGACCTCGCCCCGCAGCATCACGGCGACCCGGTCCGCGAAGTCCGCGACCACCCCCATGTTGTGCGTGACCAGCAGCACGCCCGTGCCGGAGTCGGCCGCGAGCCGCCGCAGCAGATCGAGGATCTCGGCCTGCACGGTCACGTCGAGCGCGGTGGTCGGCTCGTCCGCGATCAGCAGCCCCGGCGAGTTGGCGATCGCCATGGCGATGACGACCCGCTGCCGCTGCCCGCCCGACAACTGGAAGGGGAAGGCCGCCGCCCGCCGCTCCGGCTCGGGAATGCCGACCCGCCGCAGGAGTTCGACCGCCTCACGGGCGGCCTCCGACCGGGAGACGTCCCGGTGGTTCCGTACGACCTCCGCGATCTGGGCGCCGACCCGGGTCAGCGGATCGAGGGCGGTGGCCGGCTCCTGGAAGACCATGGAGGCGGTACGGCCCCGCAGCCCCCTGAGCGAGGCCTCCGAGGCCCCGACGACCTCCGTGCCGTCGACGGCCACCCGCCCGGAGAGCCGCGCACTGCCCGGCAGCAACCCCATCGCGGCGAGCGCCACCGTCGACTTCCCGGACCCCGACTCGCCGACCAGCGCGAGCGTTTCACCAGGGCGGACCTCCAGTGACACCCCACGTACGGCGGGCACGTCCCCCGTCTCCGTGGTGAAGGTGACTCCCAGGTCCTCGATGGTCAGGATGTTCACGCCCGTCCCCTCACGTCGAAGGCGTCCCGCAGCCCGTCGCCGATCGCGTTGAACGCGCACACGACGAGGATGATCGCGAGGCCCGGCGGCACGATCAGCCACCAGCGCCCCGAGTACGCGGCCGTCAGCCCGGACGACAGCATGCCGCCCCAGTCGGTCTTCGGCGGCTGCACACCGAGGCCCAGATACGACACATAGGCGATGAGCAGGATCGCGTCGGCGACCTGGAAGGTGGCCGCGACGACGATCGTCGACACCGAGTTGGGCAGGATGTGCCGCCGGATGGCCCGCTCGTGCGTTCCCCCGGTGGCCCGCAGGGTCAGCACGTAGTCCCGGTTCTTGAGCGTGAGCGTCTCGGCCCGCACCAGCCGTGACGGCACGAGCCACGACACCAGCCCGAGCACGACGATCAACCCGAGCGTCCCGGGGCTGGTGATGGCGGACACGACGAGCAGGATGAACAGCGCGGGAATGGCGATCCCCGCGTCCACGACCCGCATCATCACGGCATCGACCCACCCGCCGGCATACCCGGCCACGGCCCCCCACAGCGTCCCGATCACGGTGGCCAGCACCCCGGCCGCCAGCCCGACGAGCAGAGACACCTGCCCGCCGTACATGAGCCGCCCGAGCTGATCGTGCCCGACGGCGTCGGTACCCAGCCAATGGGCGCCGCTGGGCGAGAGGTTGACCTGAGTGAGGTCGGTGTGGGTCTGGTCGGTGGCGTAGAGGAGGGGCCCGATGAAGCAGAAGGCGAGAAAGAGGATGACGACTACGAGTCCGGCGACTGCAAGCCGATTGCGCGCGAAGCGCGCTTTTAGGGGCGCGGGGAACTGCGCGACAAGCCCCCACCGGCGGACAGTTTCCATACGACCGCTCACGCCCGCCCCTCCTTCACCCGAGGATCCACAACCCGCTGCACCACATCCGCAAGCAACGTCCCCACCACAGTCGCCACCGAGATCACCAGCACACACCCGAGCAGCACCGGATAGTCAGACGACTGAGCCGCCGACCAGAACAGCAACCCCATCCCCGGATAGTTGAACAACTGCTCCACCACCAGCGCCCCACCGAACAGCACCGGCACGTAGTACCCGAGCATCGCCACCACCGGAGTCAGCGAGTTCCGGAAAACGTGGCGGAACAGCACCGCGTACTGAGACGCCCCACCCGCCCGAGCGGTCCGCACGTAGTCCTCGGACAGGTTCTCCAGCGTCGCCCCCCGCATGTACCGACTGAACACGGCGACCATGGACGCGGCCCCCGTCACCACCGGCAGCACCAGCCCCGCCGGATCCGCGAACACCTGCGCCAGCGTGTCCCCTTGGGGCGCCTGCGAGGGAAACCACCTCAGCACCTGTGTGAACAGCAGAATCAACAGCAGCCCGAGAAAGTAGACCGGCGTCGAGTACGCGACGAAGCTCAGCGTGGTGATGACGTAGTCCGTCGGCTTGTTCCGCCGCACCGCCTGCCACATCCCCAGCGGCACGGCGAGCAGCAGCCCCACCACCGCCGACAGCACGGTCAACACCAGTGTCTTCGGCAGCCGTTGCTCGATCAGCCGCGACACCGCCTCGTTCAGCGTGTACGAGGTCCCGAGATCACCCTGCGCCAACTCCCTCAGGTAGTAGACGTACTGCACGGGCAGGGACCGATCGAGCCCCTGCTCGTGGTTGAACGCGGCGATCTGCCCGGCGGTCGCCTGCGGGCCGAGGATCCCGCGTGCGGGACCCCCGGGCAGCGCGTGCAGCAGGCAGAAGACCACGACCGTCACGATCAGGATCACGGCGAGGGCCTGAAGGAGCCGACGGACGAGGTAGACGACCGTGTCCACTAGTTCGTCCACTTCCACTGCGCCGGGTGGAAGTTGGCCAGCGAGTCCTGCGAGAAGCCGCCGAGTCCGTTCTTGACGACGGAGATCTGGTAGACGGGCTCCGGCAGCCAGATCACCGGCAGGTCCTTGGCGAGGGCCGCGCTGTAGTCCTGGATGGCCTGGTTCGAACTCGACGTCGTGGACGCGGAGATGAGCTTGTCGACGTCCGGGTTGGAGTAGTTGCCGAAGTTGGAGCCGCCGCCGGTCTGGAACAGCGAGTCACCGGTGGGGAAGGCGTTGAAGTACCAGCTGCCCGCCGTGCCGAAGAAGCTCAGCTGCCACTTGCAGATCGACTGGCCCGAGGTGCACTGCGGGGTCTGCGACAGCACCGAGTTGACCGGCGCGGTCTTGATGGAGAACTTGATGCCGGTCTTCGCGAGCGAGGACTGGATCGCGCTCATCATGTTGTCGGTGACCGCGGAGCCGGACTGCGACAGCACCTGCATCTCGAACTTCGTGCCCTTGGCGACCCCCGCGCCGCACTTCGCGGGCTCCGAGCAGGTCATGATCCCGCCCTGCTCGGTCCAACCATGGCTGGTCAGCAGGGACTTGGCGGTCTCGTTCGAGAACGGGTACGGGTTGTCCTTCTGCACCGGTGACAGGAAGTCCGAGGCCTGCCCCTGTGGGATCGGCCCGTACCCGGGCACCGCCGTCCCGTTGAGGACGACCTTCGCGAGACTCGTCTGGTCGATGGAGTGCTGGATGGCCTGACGGGCGTAGAGCTGCTTGAACACGGCGCCCATGGCCGGGTTGTTGAAGTTGTACGGCATGTAGGTGATCGCCCAGCCCGACCACGGCTCCACCTTGTAGCCCTGGGCGGTGAAGCTGTCCTTCTGGTCGAGGTCGGTCGCGTCGATGTAGCCGTAGTCGACACCGCCGGAACGCAGGGCGTTCTTCTCGGCGTCGGAGGTGGTGAAGGGGAGCAGGTTCACCGTGGGGATGTTCGCCTTCTCACCGCCGTCGTACTTCTTGTTGGCGGTCAGCACCACCTTGCCGGCGGTGGAGAAGGACTTGACGGCGTAGGGGCCGCTGATGGTCTTCCACAGCGGGTCGCTCGCGTACCTGGAGATGTTCTTGGCCGCGTTGTTGAGATAGGTCCACGCCTGCTTGGCGTCCCGGCCCCCGGCCCAGGCGTGCTGGGGCAGCGGGGTGATGGAGTCGAGCTCGTTGGCGAGCATCCACTGCGGGTTGTAGGCCTTGTCGAAGGTGATCGTGAAGTGGCGGTCGTCGACCGTCTTGAAGGACGTCCAGTTGTCGGGTGCCTTGCCCGGGTTGTAGCCCGCCCACTCGGACTTGTTCGCCTTGATGAGGTCGAACCAGAACTTCACGTCCGCCGAGGTGATCGGCTTCCCGTCGCTCCAGTGCCGGTCGCCCAGGGTGATCGTCGCGCTCTTGTTGTCGGCGGCGAACTCGGCGTCCGTGGCCACCGAACCGGCCTTGTTCCAGCCGATCTTGCCGGTCGAGCCGTCGTAGGCGATGAGTGGTTCCCACAGCGTGTTAGCGATCGAGATGTTGTTGGTGTTCAGGTGGGCCGCGGTGCCGATCGGCAGGATCCAGTTCGGGGTGAAGTTCGCGGGCAGCGCGTAGTTGATGACGTCGTGCGAGGACGCCGACGTGCCGCTCGACCCGGAGCAGGCGGTGAGCAGCAGGGTGCCCGCGCTGAGGGCGGCGGCACCGGCGAGGAGTCTCGTGCGGGCAGCGGACATGGTTGCTCCAGGGACCAGGGAGGTGGAAGCGGGGGTGGAGCCAGTGAACGCCCCCTCTGTTGGAAGAAATAGGCGTGCCGCCGTAAAAAGCCTGTTTCTGCTGTTCTGAAAAAAGCGCAGAGGGGTTTTGGAGGCTTACGCTCAACGCCCCGGCCGCCGAATTCGGGAGTAACTTCGTCCATGCTTGAAAAAAGTGCCCCGCCCCATCGGAGAAACGGCACGGGCTTCTCCTCGCTCGCCGAGGGGATCCTCGAACTCCTCGCCTCCGGGCAGGCCTCGACCCGTACGGAACTCGCCGCGCTGCTCGGGGCCGCGCCCTCGACGGTGTCCTTCGCGGTCGGCCAGCTGCTGACCCACGGACTGGTCGCCGAGGAGGGCACCCGGTCCTCCACCGGCGGACGGCCCCGCAAGGTGCTGCGGCTCGGCGGCAGCGACGGGTACGCGGTCGCGGCCGACCTGGGCGGAAAGCACGCGCATGTGGGGGTCGTCCACCCCGGCGGCGGCCTCACCGACGTGTCGACGGTGCCGTTCGCCACGGCGGAGGGCCCCGAGGCCGCCCTGCCCGGCCTCGCCGAGACCCTCCAGTCACTGATCGACCGGTACGGCCGGGACCGGCTGCGGGGCGTGGGCCTGTGCCTGCCGGGCCCGGTCGACGTCGAGCCCGGCCTGGTGACCCTGCCCGCGCGCATGCCGGGCTGGAACCGGTTCCCCGTACGGGACTGGTTCGAGGAACGCTTCACCGTCCCGGTGGCCGTCGAGAACGACGCCAACTGCATGGCCGTCGGCGAGCACAGCGTCCGGCCCGTCGAGCACCGTCAGTCGATCATGGTGAAGGTGGGCTCCGGGATCGGCGCGGGCGTCATCGCGGACGGACGCCTCTACCGCGGCGCGACCGGCGGGGCGGGGGAGATCACCCACGTCCGCGTCGAGGCCGCGCAGGACACCCCGTGCTCCTGCGGCAACACGGGCTGCCTGGAGACGGTCGCCTCGGGCGCGGCCCTCGTCCGCATCCTGCGGGAACGGGGCCTCAGGGTGACGACCACCGAGGACGTCGTCCGCCTCGCCACCGACGCCGACCCCGAGGCGACCCGCGCGGTCCGCCAGGCCGGCCGCTACCTCGGCCAGGTCCTGGCGGCCAACGTCAACTTCTTCAACCCGGACGCGGTGTACCTGGGCGGCATCCTCTCCACGCTGGAGCCGTTCGTCGCGGCGGTCAGAAGCCAGCTGTACGAGGGCTGCCATCCCCTGGTGACACAGCACCTGGTGATCGAGCGGACGTCACTGGGGGCGGACGCGGGTTTGGCGGGCGCGGGCCAGTTCGCGCTGCAACGGGCACTGGCGCAGGCAATGCAGACGGTCACTGGAAGTTTTTAGGGGCGCGGGGCTGTGTCCATTTGCGGCTCCGCCGCGTGGGCGCGACCAGCCACGACGAACCCGCAGACAACACACGACCTGGAGAACCCGTGTCCTCTTCGCGCCCTGTAATTGCCATCGCCGGCCTCGGTATCGAATCCTCCACCTTCTCCCCGGCCCGCACCGAAGCCCCCGCCTTCCACCCCCAACGCGGAGACGACGTCCTCACCCGCTATCCCTTCCTCGCCCCCGGAGAGCCTTTGCGCGAGGCCGCCGACTGGAGAGGCACCCTCGTGGGCAAGGCACTCCCCGGAGGCACGGTCACAGCGAGGGCCTACACCGACCTGACCGACGAACTCCTCGACCGACTACGCCAGTTGGGCCCGATAGACGGCCTCTGGTACGACATCCACGGCGCGATGACGGTAGAGGGCCTGGACGACGCCGAAGCCGAACTCCTGCACCGCATCAGGGAGATCACTGGCCCCGACACGCTCATCTCCGCCTCCATGGACCTGCACGGCAACGTCTCCCGCGAACTCGTCCACCGCACCGACCTGATCACCTGCTACCGCATGGCCCCGCACGAGGACGCCATGGAGACCAAGCAACGGGCCGCCCGCAACCTCGTGGACCACCTCACGAGCGGCGCCCCCCGTCCGGTGAAGGCGTGGATCCCGGTCCCCGTCCTCCTGGCCGGCGAGCAGACCTCCACCCGGATCGAACCGGCGAAGAGCGTCTACGCCGCCGTGGACGACGTCGAGGCGACCGAGGGTGTCACCGACGCGGCGATCTGGGTCGGCTACGCGTGGGCGGACGAACCCCGCAACCGGGCCGCGGTCGTCGTCACGGGCCCTTCCGCGGACGCGGTGACGTCCGGCGCCGAGCGGCTCGCCCGCGGCTTCTGGAAGGCCCGCCACGACTTCGCCTTCGTCGCCCCGACCGGCACCCTGGAGGAGTGCCTGGACGCGGCGCTGGCGTCAGAGCAGCGCCCGTACTTCATCAGCGACACCGGCGACAACCCGACCGCGGGCGGCGCGGGTGACGTCACGTGGGGGCTCCAACGGGTCCTGGCCCGCCCGGAGTTCAAGGATCCGACCGGTCCGACGGTCATCTACGCCTCGGTCCCGGGCCCGGCCGCTGTCGACACTGCCGTGGCGGCGGGTGTCGGTGCCACGGTCACCGTCACCGCGGGCGCCGAGGTCGACGACCGGCACGCGGGACCGCTCACCCTGACCGGGGTGGTCCACGCGATCCGCCACGGCGACCAGCACGCGGTGACCGAGGTGGTGCTGCGGGTGGGGAGCGTGTACGTGGTCCTGACCCGGCTCAGGAAGCCGTACCACCATGAACACGACTTCACCGACCTGGAGTTGGAGCCGCGGAAGGCGGACGTCGTCCTCGTCAAGATCGGGTATCTGGAGCCCGAGCTGTTCGCGATGGCCGCCGACTGGAAGATGGCCCTGACCCCAGGCGGTGTCGACCAGGACCTGCCGCGCCTCGGGCACCACCGCATCCGCCGCCCGATGTTCCCCTTCGACCGAGAGATGCCCGACCCGGACCTCAGGGCCCGCGTGATCCCTTCCTCGGACGAGGAGTTGACCGGGCCCGACGAGTGAGGGTCAGTCGTCCACAGCGGAGGCGATCAGCAGGTCCAGGAGGGCGATCAGTACGTCCCGGGAGGACTCGCGTCGCCGTGCGTCGCACAGCACCACCGGGACGTCCTCCGGCAGGGCGAGGGACTGCCTGATGTCCTCGGCGGGGTAGGGGTGTCGGCCGTCGAAGCCGTTCACCGCGATGACGAAGGGGATGCGCCGGCGTTCGAAGAAGTCCACCGCGGCGAAGCTCGACTCCGGGCGGCGGACGTCGATGAGGACGACCGCGCCCAGGGCGCCGACGGCGAGGTCGTTCCACATGAACCAGAACCGCTGCTGGCCCGGGGTGCCGAAGAGATAGAGCACCAGTTCGTCGCTGATGGTGATCCGGCCGAAGTCCATGGCCACGGTGGTGGCCCGCTTCTGCTCGATCCCGGCGAGGTCGTCGACACCGAGGCCCGCGACGGTGAGGGGTTCCTCCGTACGCAGCGGGGCGATCTCGCTGACCGACCCGACCATGGTGGTCTTGCCGACGCCGAAGCCGCCGGCGATCAGGATCTTGACGGTGTCGGGCGCGGCGGGAGTCCCGGCAGTCCCGGTGGCGAGCGTGTCAGAGCCGGCCAAGGCCTTTCCTCACTTTCTGCAACAGGTCCAGGTCCGGGGTGCGGGGCGAGACGGGGCGCGGCGGATGCGCGGTGATCAGGCCCACCTCCAGCAGATCGCAGAGCATGATCACGACCACACTGACCGGGAGGTCGAGCAGCGCGGCCAGCTCCGCGACGGCCACCGGGCGGGCGCACCTTCGCAGGATGCGGGTCTGCTCCGGCTGCGGCCGGGGAGCCCGCTCCGGCGGCGGGTCCACCGCGGTCACCGTGGTGATGAGGGTGAAGTCGGCGCGGCTGGGCCGGGTCCGTCCGCCGGTCAGGGCGAACGGCCGCACCAGCCGTCCCGCCGCCGCGTCGCTGTCGGTCACCTCATCCGCCGGTGGGGCCGATGCCGGCCCGCGGCGCCGCGCTCAGGTGCTCGCCGATCTTCTTGACCAGCATGTTCATCTGGTACGCCACGACGCCGACGTCGGCGTTCGGCCCGGTGAGAACGACGAGGTGGGCGCCGGGCCCGGCCGACGTGAGGATCAGGAAGCTGTTGGCCATCTCGATGAGTGCCTGGCGCACCGGGCCGCCGCGGAAGTCCATGCTGACGCCCTTGCTCAGGCTCATCAGACCGGACGCGGTCGCCGCCAGCCGCTCGGCGTCGTCGCGCAAGAACCCGGTGGACTTGCTGACGACCAGTCCGTCCTCGGAGAGCACGACAGCCTGCGTCACGTCGGCGACCCGCTCCACGAGTCCGGTGAGCAGCTGGTCCAGCTGGGTGTGCGTGGCGGGGGTGGGGCGTGTCATGGCGGTGTCCTTCATGAGCGATCAGTAGGGGGAGTTCGGGCGGCGACGGCCGGGTCCTGCGGAGCGCCGAGGTGGCTGAGGGGGTCGTCGTCGGGGCTCACTTCCTCGGGGCTGTCGAGCGGGTCGGTCCCATGGGCGGTCGCTTCTTCGGGTTCCTTCGGTACGTCGACGGAGTCGGCGCCCGCGCTCGGGTCGCCCGGGCTGTCGAGGAGGTCGTCCTCGTCCCGGGCACGGAGCGTGCCGCGCTGGAAACCGGCGAGCGAGGAGGCCGCGTGATCGGCGGTGAACTCGTCGGCGTCCACGTCCTCGTCGGGCGCCGGGGCGTCCTCACGCAGTTCCACGGCCAGGCTGGTCTGGGGGATGCGGCGGGGAAGCGGGGTGAGTCCGTCGGGCCGGACGGCGACGGCCGTACGTCCCTCGGAACGGGCCGGTGAGCCCGCCCGCCCGGACACCGCGTCCGCGTCCCGCGCGTCCGCCGAGCCTTGGGGACCCCGTGCGCGGGCCGCTCCGGCTGCGGAGGCCCCGTTCCGGGGGTCAGAGGAGTCCGTCGAGCCGGCAGAGCCATGAACACGCGGCGCGCCGGCCCGGACGTCGGCCGAGTCCCCGGAGCCCCGGGCGTACGCCACCCCGTCCTCGCCACCGGCCGACCCCGCCAAGTCCCCGGCGTCGTCCGGGCCGGTCGAGTCGGTGTTTCGCGCGGACCCCGTCGAGGCTGCCGTATCTGCCGGAGTTCCCGTGTTTCGCGTGCGCTCGGTGCCTGCGGAGAGGCCACCCGGGCTCGCGAAGTCCCGGGCGTCCCGTGAGCCTTCCGGGCCCGTTGCGTCGGCCGCTTCCGCGGACCCCGTCGAGGCTGCCGTATCTGCCGGAGTTCCCGTGTTTCGCGTGCGTTCGGTGCCTGCGGAGTGGCCACCCGGGCTCGCGAAGTCCCGGGCGTCCCGTGAGCCTTCCGGGCCCGTCGCGTCGGCCGCCTCCGCGGACCCGGCCGAGGCTGCCGCATCTCCCGCGCCGCGTATGCGCTTCGTGGCTGCGGAGCCGCCTGCCGAGCCGCCCGTGGAGTCATCCGCGGCCGCGGAGCCCGCCGCGCGCCCAACACCCTCTGCGCCCGCGCCGAGCCCCGCATCCGTGAGGCTCCTCGCGCCCGCACCCCCCGGGTGGGAAGTACGTCCCGCGTAGGGACCCGCGGCCCCGCCCAGCCCCTCCTGCGCGAACTCGTCCCGTACGACGATCTCGTGCGGGATCAGGACGATCGCCGTCGTGCCCCCGTACGGCGAGGACCGCAGCGTCACCTGGATGCCGTGGCGGTTGGCGAGGCGGGCGATGACGAACATGCCGAGGCGGAGGTCGTCGGCGAGGGCGACCACGTCGAACTTGGGCGCCTCGGCCAAGTGGGCGTTGAAGGAGGCGTATTCGTCCTCCGACATGCCGAGCCCACGGTCCTCCACCTCGACGGCCAGCCCCTTGGCGACCAGCGCGGCCCGTACCCCGACCGGACTCGGGGCCGGGGAGTACAGCGTCGCGTTCTCGATCAGTTCGGCCAGGAGATGGATCACGTCCGCCACCGCGGGCGGCGCCAGACACACCTCCTCGTCGGTGTGCACCTCCACCCGCTGGTACTCGGCGACCTCACCCACCGCACCGCGCAGGATGTCGGCCAGCGCGACCGGCTCGGTCCAGCTGCGCCGCGGCTGCCCGCCGCTGATGATGACCAGGTTCTCCTCGTACCGCCGCAACTGGCTGGCCGTGGAGTCCAGTTCGTACAGTCCCGCCAGCACGTCCGGGTCCTGGTGCTCGCGCTCCAGCGTGTCCAGCCGGCTGAGCTGGAGGTTCACGAGGTTCTGGCTCTGCCGGGCGATGCCGAGGATCACCTTCTGGAAACCCCGCCGGGTGTCGGCGAGTTCGACGGCGGTCTCCACGGCAGTCCGCTGGGCCGTGTTGAACGCCTTGGCGACCTGCCCCAGTTCGTCAGGACCGTAGTCCAACTCCGGCGCCGCACGGTCGATATCGACCTTATCGCCGCGTTCCAGCCGTGCCACCACGTCCGGCAACCGTTCCTGGGCGAGGCCGAGGGTGGCCTCCCGCAGGCCGCGCAGCCGCCGGGACAGCGAGCGGGTGATCCGCCAGGACATGACGAGGCAGATCAGCAGCGCGATCAGCCCGCCCGCACTGAGCGACGCGGCCGTCAGCAGCTGCTCGTGCGCCTTGTCCGCGCTGCGGGTCAGCAGCCCGGAGGTCTGCTGCCGGATCAGGGCGGTGTAGCGGACGGAGACCCTCTCCATCGCGGCCGACCACCGCTTCTGCGCGCCCGGCAGGGCGACCTGCCCGGTCCCGTCGGCCGGGCGGGCGGCGAGCACCTGGTCCTCGACCGCCGTCAGGGTCCGCCAGTCCGCGCTCCCCAGGATCCGCTCGGTCTGGGTCTTCGCGCTGCCGCTCAGCGCGGGCAGGATCTGGTCCTCGACGAGCCACCGGCGCGTGTTCACCAGCTGGACGAACTGCTCCCAGGCCTTCTCGTCGAGATGCCCGGACGGCCAGGCGAGGGTGAGCGCCACGTCCTCCTGGGAGGTCAGCTCCGCCGCGTGTTCCAGGGCGACGAGCGGCCCGGCCTGCGAGGTGAGGTCACCGTCGTCGACCTGCGAGAGCTGCTGGAAGGCGTGGATCTGGTCGTCGATGATCGACGTGTACTGGTCAAGGGCCTGCTGGGCGGTGATGTCGGTGGGCTTGTCCACCTGGCCGCGGTAGTACTCCAGGCTGGCCACCGAGCCGAGCACCGAGTACAGCTGGTCGGCGATGCGCGAGGGCGCCCGCTGGATCTCGTCGGACCGCCGGACGAGCTTGGCGACCGCCGCGTCCGTGGCCGCCCGCTTCACGTCCAGCGCGGCCCGGGAGCCGGGCACCTTGGCCAGCCAGGCGGCGGACACCGCGCGTTCCCCCTGGAGGGCGAGCGTGGCCTCGGTGCCCATCGCGCCCGTCGACCTG
Source organism: Streptomyces sp. NPDC048420 (assembly GCF_040651535.1). Taxonomy (NCBI): domain Bacteria; kingdom Bacillati; phylum Actinomycetota; class Actinomycetes; order Kitasatosporales; family Streptomycetaceae; genus Streptomyces; species Streptomyces sp. NPDC048420. The sequence goes on along the minus strand of NZ_JBEZKG010000003.1, from coordinate 240,019 downwards.
CTCAACTCGGTCTGAGAGCGCAGCCGTAGGCCCTCCGAGAACAACTGCGTGGTCGTCACGCCCCACATGGCGGCGAGGGTGACGCTGGGCACCAGCGCCAGCAGGATGAGGGAGAGTCGTATGGAGCCGAGGCGGCGCCGGGCACCTTTCCGGTCGGGCATGGTCGTCCTTGAACGGTCAGGGGGAGTGGTTCCTGGGGGCGGTTTTCCTGCGAAGCGGTTTTCCTGAGCAGCGGATTTCCTGAGGACGGTCAACGGGTGCCGGCGGCGGCGAACTTCGCGACCGCGGCGACATTCGTCCGGGTGACGAACGCGGGCCCGGTCAGCACGGGGGCCACACCGCCTCCACTGACGTTGCCGTTGGTCCTGTACAGCCACAGCGAGTCCACCGCGAGGTAGCCCTGCAGATACGGCTGCTGGTCGACCGCGAACTGTACGCTCCCGGCGCGGACCGCCTTGACCAGGTCGTTGTTGAGATCGAAGGTGGCCACATGGGCCCTGCTGCCGGCTGCCTTCACCGAGCCCACGGCGTCCATGGCGAACTGCGCCCCCAGGGTGACCACTTCGTCGATACTGGGGTCCTGTCGCAGCTTGGCCGTGAGTACGGTGTCCACGGCCTCGGGGTCGGTACCCTCCACGTACAGGTTCTCGGTCTCGCCGCCGAACGTCTTCTTCACGCCGGCGCAGCGCGCCTCCAGGGCGACGTTGCCCCGCTCGTGGATGACGCACAGGGCGTGCTTGGCCTTCAGTTCGTTCAGCTTGTTCCCGACGGCCGCGCCGGCCACGCTCTCGTCCTGGCCGAAGTACTCGAGCAGGCCCTGCGACTTCCAGGCGCCGATACCGGAGTTGAGGCCCACCACGGGGATGCCCGCCGCGCGGGCCGCGGCCACCGGCGCCTTCATCGCGGCCGGCTTGGCCAGGGTCACCGCGATGCCGTCGACCCGGTCGCCGATCGCGTCGCGCACCAACTGGGCCTGCCCGGTCGGGTCCGAGTCGTTCGCGTAGGTCAGATCGACGCCGTCCTTGGCGGCGGCGGCCTCGGCGCCCTTCTGCACGCGCTCCCAGAAGGCGTCGCCTTTGCCGCCGTGGGTGATCAGGGCGATCTTCAGCCGGGCGGTGCCCGTCCCGTCCGCCGCGTCCGTGCCCGAGTCGAGCCGGGAGTCGCCGCCGGCACCGGAGCAGCCGGCGAGCAGCAGAAGGGCGACGGAGGCGAGAGCGGCCACCCGCGCGGATCTGGAGAAGGACCGAGGTGGGGGAGGAGTGTTCATGAGTGCGGCACCTCGCTGTGCGGCCGAGCAGGCGGAACGCGAAAGTGCGGCCGGAACGCGGGCGCGTCGGCCTGTTGAACTTTCACTGGCCAGGAGCCAACCGCGTGTGACCGCCGGTAGTCAAGTGATCAGCCCCTTGTAATGACTTCTCGGTTCCGCATCGTAATGATCTTCACATCAGCGGGCACCAGGGGGTGGCGGTAGCGGGGTTGCGTTCAGGGCCCGCGGCACAGCCCGCCGGCGGCACAGCTCGCGTCACGGTTTGCGCCCGACCGCTCCGTACATCGCGATGTCCGCGTCCCGGGTCACCTCGGTGCCCGTACCGTCCGGACGCCACTTGTGGACCTGCACGATGCCCGGCTCCACGAGGTCGAGACCCATGAAGAACTCCTCCGCCTCGACGTGGGTGCGCAGTCGCATCGGCATGCCCCGCGCGGCGTACTCCCGGGCCACCCGGCCGACCTCGTCCGGGGCGAACTCCGCGGTACCGATGGACATCGCGAGGTGGCTCCCGGACGGCAGCGGGTCGAGGAGCCGGCGCACGATGCCGACGGCGTCGTCCTCGTCCATCATGAAGTGCACGATCGCGATCACCAACAGGGCCACCGGCTCCGCCGGATCGAGCATTGCCCGCAGTTCCGGAGCGCCGAGAATGCTCTCCGGGTCCCGCATGTCCGCCTCGATGTACGAAGTCCGGCCCTCGGGCGTGCCGTTGAGCAGTCCCTGGGACAGGCGCAGCACGAGCGGGTCGTTGTCGACGTACACCACGCGGGAGTCGGGTGACACCGACTGCGCGATCTCGTGGATGTTGGGGGAGGTCGGGATGCCGGTTCCGATGTCGAGGAACTGCCGTATCCCCGCCTCCTCGGCGAGATGGCGCACCGCGCGGTTCATGAAGTCGCGGTTGGCTCGCATGTGGACGGGCAGGGCGGGCCACTCACGGACCATGGCGTCGCCCGCCTCACGGTCCGCCGGGTAATGGTCCTCGCCGCCGATGATGTAGTCGTAGATCCGCGCGGAGTGCGCGCTCCCGGTGTCGATGTCTGGCTCCATGCCCCTACCGTCCCACCGCCAACTCCTGTCCAGTCAACGGGTATTGACGGCGGTGTGGCTTTTCCGCAACCAGGACGCCGGGAATGGCGGAAATCCTCGATACGGCGTCCGTGACTGGCCGCCCGGCAGGACCGCTTCCCAACCTGGCCCCATGACCACTCACCACCCACCGAACCCCTCCCGATGGCTCGCGCTCGGCGCTCTGCTGCTCGGCGAGGCCATGAACCTGCTGGACGCGACCGTCGTCCAGGTCGCCGCGCCCGCCATCCACGCCGACCTGGGCGGGGCGGTGTCGGATGTGCAGTGGTTCGGCGCCGCGTACACCCTGCCGTTCGCGGTGCTGCTCGTCACCGGCGGGCGGCTCGGCGACATCCTCGGCCGCCGACGGCTGTTCGTCACCGGTGTCATTGGCTTCACCTGCGCGTCCGTCGCCTGCGCCGCGGCGCCCGCCGTAGGGATCCTGATCGCCTTCCGCGCGCTCCAGGGGGCCGCTGCGGCCCTGGTCGTCCCCCAGACCATCGGCCTGATCAAGGCGATGTTCTCGGGCCCGGAGATGTCCCGGGCGCTGGGCGGCATCGGCCCGGTGATGGGTCTGGCGGCCGTGTGCGGGCCGGTGCTCGGCGGGGTCCTGACCCACGCGGACCTGTTCGGCTCGTCCTGGCGGGCGGTGTTCGTGGTGAACGTGCCGGTCGCCGCGGCGGTCCTGGTCCTCGCCCGTGGGCTGCCGGAGGACCGGGCCCCGGTACGACCCACCCTCGACGTCCCCGGCACACTGCTGGCGATGACCGGCACGGGGCTCCTGGTCCTGCCGCTGATCGGCTCCGGCCTCTCCTCGCTGTCCTGCGCCACGATGGCGACCGGCGCCGCCGTACTCGTCGTCTTCGCGCTGCACCAGCGTCGGCTCGCCGCCGCGGGCCGGACTCCGCTGGTGGAGCCGGGGCTGTTCGCCCAACGGGCCTTCCCTGCCGCGCTGGTGGCGTCGACGGCCTTCTTCGCGGTGACGAACGGTCTGGTGACGGTCGTGGTGCTTCAGCTGCAACCCGGCCTGGGCGTAGGGGTGTTGGCATCGGGTCTGACCCTCGCGCCGTGGTCGTGCGGACTCGCGGTGGCCTCGTGGGCGGCGGGGGCGCATCTCGTACGGCGGTGGGGACGCCGCGTGATGTGGGCGGGGCTCGGTGTCCTGCTGGGCGGTCTGTGCGGGGCGGTGACCGCATACGCCTCGACCGTGCCCGGCACGTACCCGTGGGCCCTGCCGCTTGCGCTGACCGTCGTCGGCTGCGGGGCCGGGCTTTTCGCCCCGGCCTTCTTCACCCTGGCTCTGGCCCCGATCCGCCCTCAGGAGACCGGTTCGGCGGCGGGGCTGTTGAACGCGGTGCAGCAGTTCGGGGCGACGGTCGGTGTGGCCGTGCTGGGGAGCGTGTACCTGCACGGCGGGGAGGGGGCGGGGGCCTCGTTGCGCGCGGCTCAGGGGGCGTTCTGGGCGGCGGCGGGGTTGGTGGGTGTCGCTCTGGTGGCGAGTGGTGCGATGGGGGAGCGGCGGCCGGTTCGTCGGCTGCGGCCCGGTGGGGGCTGGTCGCGCAGTTCCCCGCGCCCCTAGGTGGGTACAGCTGAGGTCAGTTGCCACCTCGCCCAGCTCCGGCCACGGCCGACAGAGGACGCCCCAGCCCACCGCGCACCTCACCGTCGTACAGTCGCCCGCACCGCCGACACCGGACTCCCCGCCTTCAGATTCCGCAGCACCGGACTCGTCTCCAGTGACCGGATCCCCTCCAGCGCCCCCAGCCTTCGGGTGAGATAGCGATGCAGATCCGCCGGGTCCCGGCACAGCGCCTGCGCGACCAGGTTCGTCGGGCCGGTCGTCGCCGCCACGAAGGCCAGCTCGTCGTGGCCGGACAGCACCGTCGCCACCCCCTCCAGCCGCGACGGCGGCACCGACATCCACAGCAGCGCCCGAGTCGTGACTCCGAACAGCCCGGCGTCCACCTCGACGTCGAAGAACAGCGCGCCCCCAGCCCGGAGATCGGCCAGCCGCCGTCCCACTGTGGCCGGGGCCCACCCGGTCGCCGCGGCGAGCTCCCCCTGTCCGGCCCGCCCGTCCTTCGACAAGGCCATGAGCAACTCCACGTCCCCGGCGACAGGTTGACGCGGAACACCCTCCGCCGTGACCGCCTCCCGCAGCACCCGCCGCTGACCTTCGTCCAGCGCCTCCGCGCTGCGCCGCCAGTGCGAAGGACCACCCAGATAGGTGTGCAGCAGACAGTGCGCCGACACCGCTGTGATCCCGGCGGTACGCGGAATGTCGTACAGGAGAAGGGAGTTGTCGGCCGAGGAGTCGTTCGGCGCGTGCACCACCGCGACGATCTCCGTGCCCCCCGACGCCAGCTTCACCCACGACGTGTCCGCCCGCCGCACCAGCGCCCCGGCGATGTCACGGGCCGATCGCGCGGTCACCGTAACCCGTACCAACCACTGGGTGAGACCCGTCCGGTGAGGATCCGTCAGCCCGACCACCCGCAGCCCGGCCTCCGCGCACAGGCGCCGGTACCGCCGCGCGACCGTCTGCGCCGAGACACCGAGCACCGAGGCCACCCGACTGAACGGCACCCGCCCGTCGATGTGCAGCGCGTGGATCAGACCGCGGTCGACGTCATCGATCATGTCCCCATCCTCGCCCGGCCGCTGGCTGGGATCACGTGAATGCCCCCAGAACCGACGATCGTCGCCACCTCCGGAGGACACCGCACCGGCGGTCGCACCATGGTGTCGTTCCATGCCCTGGTGCACCACGCCGTGGACCTCTCGGGCGCCCACGGCCGCAGGCCGCGCGTGATGTACGTCGGCACGGCCATCGGGGACGCCGAGCACTTCACGGCCCGGATGCACGAGGCGGCGCGGGTGGCCGGCTTCGACCTCACGCCGCTCCAGCTGTTCCCCATGCCCAACCTGGACGACATGGAGGGCACCGTCCTGGAGCAGGACGTGGTGTGGGTCATGGGCGGCCCGGTGGCGAACCCTGCCGTGGTGCTGAGCGGGGTCAGCGCGGGCTCCCTGTGCTGGTTCGAGGGCGGCACCACGGACTCGTACGGCCCCGAACTTCGGCCTCTCACCGACGCGTTGGGCTTCCTGCCGTACGGCAACGGCGTGCACTACGACGGCGACCCGGGACGCCGCCCCCTGGTCCACCGGCTGGTCGCGGACGGTACCCTGCCCGGCACCCACTGCACGGACGGCGGCGGCGGGCTGGTCTGTCGCGGCACCGAACTCGTCGAGGCGGTGACCGAGTTGCCCGGGAAGGGCGCCTACGTGGTCACACGCGACGGTGACTCGGCGGTGGAGGAACGCGTGGAACCGCGCAGGCTGCCCGGCGGGTGACGGGCGGTGCCTGCGCGGTCCGTGCCCCGGGGCGGCGACTGCGCGAGTCGGCTGCGGGAGCGGCCCGCGGAGCGGGGTTACCGGGCGGGCTGCGGTTTGCCGGCGGCCATTCCGGCCGGTGTGTCCCGTGTCGGTCGCCGGCCCGTCCTGCGCCCGGGGGCGGCGACTGCGCGAGCCGGCTGCGGGAGCGGCCCGCGCAGCCGGATTACCGGGCGGCCTGCGGTGTTCCGGCGGCCATTCCGGCCTGGGTCGAATCGGTCCCGGCGCCGGTGTGTCCCGTGTCGGTCGCCGGCCCGGCCTGCGCCGCCTGCTGTGCCGACCTGCGCCGGTCGCCGCGGCTCACCCGCGGGCCCTGGTCGGGCATCCAGCCGAAGGTCAGGCAGCTGCCCACGACCCCCAGCAGGAGGCCGACCATGAAGCCACCCATGTTCGAGGTGACCCAGGTCCCCAAGGAGATCAGGACACCGACGACCGAGTAGAACAGGCGCTGAGCCGGGCTGAAGAGGATCAGCAGACCCAGCACCACCATCAGGGTCGGCAGGAGGTAACCCGCCAGCCCCTGCATGCCGACGTGCAGGACGACCTTCAGCGAGGCCTTCATGGTGAGCAGGGTCCATGCCCCGCCCAGAGTGAGCCACAGCCCACCGAAGAAGGGCCGTCCGTACACCCAACGGGTGAATGCGTCCTGCTCGACCACAGGCCGCTGTCCGCCCTCGGGCGCCTGGCCCTCCATCAGCAACCCGTGCCGCTGAAGCTGAGCTTGAGACCGGGCAGCTTGAACACCGCTGCCGTGGTCGCGTAGTTGGTCTGGCGCAGGTTGCCGATGTGCACGGTGTCGGACTGCTGACTGAAGACGCCGAGGGGGCCCTTCACGCCACCCTTGGTGAGGGTGCTGGCGTCGTTGCCGATCTCGATGTTGTCGAAGGAGGCGTCACCGGACATCTCGGTCGAGTCCGTGGTCAGGTCGGTCGCCTCGACCTTCTTGTCGCCGGCGCCGGCCTTGATGAGCAGGTTGGTGCCGCCCAGGTCGACGCTCTGGCACAGCTTGGTGATCGTCGCGTTCTTGATGACGGAGGTCACGACCAGCACCTGACCGCCGGTGTCGCCGGCGTTCGGGCTGTTGTCCGCCATGTTGTCGAGCCCGCCGAACTGCTCGAACCCGGTGCCGTCCATCGATGTCGCGGTGACCGTGAAGGGCATGCCGGAGATGGCGAACTGGACTCCCAGTGCACCCTCGGCGGTCATGATCGCGAGACCCGCGGTGATCGCGACGGCGGGCACCGCCATGATCGCGGCCCGGCGACCCCGGACCCGCCCGCGTCTCGCGGAGCCGTCGGGGGCTTCGGGTGCGGAACCGCTTTCGGGGGTCTCGGAGGTGGTGCCGACGGACGAGGCCATGTGCTGCTCCCAGGGGCATAGTCAACGCAAGTGGGGCTCACGTGCGGATAGTGCGGCTTCATTGGCTTGTTGTCCTGGCGCGGACAGTGGCTGCGGCGCATGGCTCCTGGCACTCCCGGCGGGTGCAAGGGCTTACCCGTACTCCGCAGTAAGGCCTCGGAAGTTACCGGCGGTTACGGCCATGGGTCAAGCAAGTTGTGAGTAAAGGGTGTTGATTATGTGCCACCTGTGATCAACAACGTCCGGGCGGCCGGGAAAAGGCCGGAGAAAGCCGTCGATCGAAGATCAACTCCCGTACAGGACCTTGACGTTGACGGATGATCAGGTCTACAACTCTCCCTGGCTTCCCCCGGATCCGTGGCGCCGGATCCGAGCCGTCGGGCGGCACCTGCCGCGTTCCCGGACCGTCTGTCCGTCACGGGCTCTTCACCGCCCGAGTCCGACCCTCCACGGCACCCGAAAACGGCCGCTTCCCCCCTGGGCCGCATCGGGCCGGCCACCTCCGCCCGGCCCGGCCGGAGCCCTCCCCCATTGGGCCTCCGGTCGGCCACCGGCCGGCTGCCGTTGCCGACCCGTCACGTACGGAGAAGGCGTGACGGGTCGGCAACGGCGGACGCCGAGGCGTGTCCGCGCTCCCCCACACCCACCCTCGCACCCCCACCTCACGAAAGAGGCAATCCCGCATGCGTATGCGTTCTCTGGTCTCCCTCACCGCCGCTGCCGCCGCCTTCGCGCTGCCCGTGGCCGTAGCCGCTTCCGCCCCCGCCGCGGCGGCTGACGTCGCGGTCCTCACCACCGGCTCGGTCGGCGGCCCCAACGTCGCCGAGGGCACGACCATCACGGCGTCCCTGGCCGACGGCACCACCGCGACCCTCTACTCCAGCGCGACCGGCACCAGCGGCATCACCTGTGCGGCCTCCACGTTCACCGCCACGGTGGGCAGCAACCCGACCGCGCCGGGCACCGCCGTCGAGTCCCTGACCGGGCAGACCTTCAGCAACTGCACCTCGAACGTGGTCGGCGTCCTCGGCGTCACCAGCATCACGGTGAACAACCTGGCGTACACCACGGACGTCTCCTCCGGCGGCGCCGTCACCGTCACCCCGGCCAGCGGCTCCACCATCCAGACCACCGTCGTGCTGCGCACCCTGCTGGGCAGCGTCAACTGTGTCTACCAGGCGGCGGCCGGCCTGTCCGGCACGGCCGACAACGCCGACAACAGCATCGCGTTCAGCAACCAGCAGTTCACCCGTACCTCCGGCTCCTCGCTGTGCCCCGCCAGCGGCTTCTGGACCGCGAAGTACAGCCCGGTGACCGCGGACGGCGAGGCGGTCTACGTCAACTGAGCTCTGTGACCCGGTAGTTCAGCGCCGAAGCAGACGAAGCGCCAGGGCGGCGCCCCCGGTGAGCACCAGCACCGCGGCGGCGCCGCCCGCAAGTATGGGCGCGGAAGGCCCGGAGGCGGGATCGGCGTCGGCGGCCACCGGAGTGGAGTCGGGAGCTGCACCCGCCGAACGGGCCACGGACGGGGTCGGCGCGGGAGCGGAGGCGGCGGAAGCCGTCGGCGTCGGACTCTTCGCGGGCTCCTTCTTCGCGGTCTTCGACGGGGTCGGCGACGCGGCCGCGCCCGCCCCACCCGTGTCCTTCTCGGCCGCCGCCGGGAACACCACGTCCGAGCACGAGTAGTACGTGTCCGCCGTACTGCTGTTCTGCCAGATCGTGTACAGCACGTGCCGCCCCGTACGGTCCTTCGGCAGCGTCATCCTGATCCGGTACGCGCCGTCCGTCAGCGCCGGGTCCCTGACCTGAGCGAACGGCTGCTCCGGCAGATCCGACCACTTCAGCGGCTTCGACGGGTCGTAGCCGGGTTCGGTGAGATACATCCGGAACGTACCGGTGTGCGGGATCGTCGAGACGTACTTCATGGTCAGCGTCGCACCGGGGGGCAGCCGGGTCGACGGCCAGTCGGAGCGGGCCAGGTCGAGGCCCCGGTAGGCCGGCAGCCCGCCGCTGCACAGCTTGCCGTCCGGGATCGTCTGCCGGTCCCGTCCGTTCACGTTCGCGACCCGCAGGTTGTCCCACGCGGTGAAGGGCTGTCCGTTGGCCGCGATGGCCGCCCGGCACGCGGCGGTCCCCGACGAGTCGCCGTCGGGCGAGCAGGCGAAGACCCGGCTGACCGGGTCCGTGGGGGCACCGTGGGCCTGCGCGGGCGCCGCCGCGAACACGGTCAGCAGGAACGGCGTCACAGCGGCGGCGGCCGCCGCACTCGTGCGGCGAACTGTGGTCCAGGGCATCCGGGCCATCCGGAACTCCTCCTCGGGCGGCGCGGGAAAGACGGGCTTCCGTGCAGTACGGGACACGGGCCCCTCGCGTTCACCGGCACTCCGGGAGTCGCCGCCGCGCAGACGCGGGCAAAGCGGCCATCCCCGGTCAACCAGCCACTGTCCAGGGGGTGTTCTCGGCCCGATCAAGGGTTTCCCCTGTATCCGCATGACCAGCTCTTTGCCTATCGTTCGACCACAGCTGACCCACAGGCAACCCCGAACGGGTCACGCACGCGCCCCACGCCTGGTCGGCCGGCCGCTCTGCCTCTGGCTACACCCCCCGCCGCTTCATCGCCGAAGCGAATCGACTGCCGCTCCGCGCTGCCCGGAGCACGGCCACGAAAGGCAAGCCCTTGCGTACCTCCCCCTCCCTCAGACGGAAGCTGATATCCGCCGCCGCCGTCTCCGCGGCCCTGCTCTCCGTCGGTACGGCCTCCGTCGCCGTCGCCCAGGACACCCCCGCGCAGAACGCCGCCGTCCCGGCCGCGCTCACCGAGGCCGCCCCCGGCGTCCAGGCCGAGCGCCTCATCGTCGGCTACAAGTCCGGCGCCGCCGAGGCCACCTCGAACAAGGCCGCCGAGGCCGACGCCGCCGCCAAGGACGCCGACTTCCAGCGCCGGCTCGGCACCGGTGCCGCCCTCGTCGACCTCGGCGCGGACCCGAGCAAGGCCGAAGTCGCCGACGCCGTCGCCGAGTTCAAGGCCGACCCGCAGGTCGCCTACGTCGTACCGGACCGCCTGAACAAGCCGCAGGCCGACCCGAACGACACCGAGTACGCCAAGCAGTGGGACCTGTTCGAGACCACCGCGGGAATGAACGTGCCCGGCGCCTGGGCCACGTCCACCGGTACCGGGGTCACCGTCGCCGTCATCGACACCGGCTACGTCACCCACAGCGACCTCGCCGCGAACATCGTCGGCGGCTACGACTTCATCTCCGACACCGCGGTCTCCGTCGACGGCAACGGCCGCGACAGCAACCCGGCCGACCCGGGCGACTACTACGCGGCCAACGAGTGCGGCGCGGGCATCCCGGCCTCCAGCTCCTCCTGGCACGGCACGCACGTCGCCGGCACCATCGCCGCCGTCACGAACAACAGCAAGGGTGTCGCGGGCATCGCGTACGGTGCGAAGATCTCCCCGGTGCGCGTCCTCGGCAAGTGCGGCGGCTACGACTCCGACATCATCGACGCCATCACCTGGGCGTCCGGCGGCACCGTCTCCGGCGTGCCCGCCAACACCAACGTCGCCAAGGTCATCAACATGAGCCTCGGCGGCGACGGCGCCTGCACCTCGGCGACCCAGACCGCCATCAACAACGCCGTCGGCCGCGGTACGACCGTCGTCGTGGCCGCCGGCAACGACAACGAGAACGTCTCCGGCCACTCCCCGGGCAACTGCAACAACATCATCTCGGTCGCCGCGACCAACCGCACCGGCGCCAAGGCCTCCTACTCCAACTACGGCTCCCTGGTGGACATCTCGGCCCCCGGCGGCCAGACCAGCACCGGCACCGCCAACGGCATCCTCTCGACGCTCAACTCCGGTGCGTCGACGCCCTCTTCGGAGTCGTACGCCTACTACCAGGGCACCAGCATGGCCACCCCGCACATCGCGGGCCTGGTCGCGCTGGTGAAGTCGGCGAACTCCTCGCTGACCCCGGCGCAGATCGAGACCGCCATCAAGAACAACGCCCGCCCGCTGCCGGGTGCCTGCTCCGGCGGTTGCGGCGCGGGTCTCGCGGACGCGGCGAAGACGGTCGCGGCCGTGAGCGGCGGTACGACGACGGGGACCACCTTCTCCAGCACCACCGCCGTCTCCATCCCGGACAACTCCTCCGCGATCGAGTCCTCCATCGCCGTCAGCGGCCGTACCGGCAACGCCCCCTCGGCCCTCCAGGTCGGCGTCGACATCACCCACACCTACCGCGGCGACCTGGCGATCAGCCTCGTCGCCCCGGACGGCACCGTGTACAGCCTGAAGGCGGCGAGCTCCTCGGACTCCGCGGACAACGTGAACACCACCTACACGGTGGACGCCTCCTCCGAGACGGCCAACGGCACCTGGAAGCTCCGCGTCCAGGACACGGCCGCGCAGGACACGGGCACGCTCAACAGCTGGAAGCTGACCTTCTGAGCGAACTCTGCCGAACAGGTGGGCCGGCCGGTGCGATTGGGGCACCGGCCGGCCCACCTCTGTGCGTCCTACGAACGGATCACGCCTCCGCGCCCACCAGTTCACCGCTCTCCACGGACGCCAGCACCCGTGCCCCGCGGTCGGGACGGCTGTCGAGGCCGATCAGCAGCCCCGGCAGCGCGATGCTCGGCAGCATATGGGCCCACATGACGGAGATCCGGTGGCCCAGATCCTCCCGCCCGTTGAGCGCCCGTGACATCAACTGGAGCCCGGCGAAGGCCCCGACCAGCAGATCCGCGGTGTCCCGCGGCTCCACCGTCGGCAGCAACTCGCCCTGCTCACGGGCCACTTGAAGCATCGCCCCCAGATGCTCGCTCCACTGCCGGAACGGCCCCGTGTGATCGACACCGGGCGACGCGCACTGGTCCACCGTCAGCCGCACGCTGCCCTTCAGAAGGGGGTTGCTCCGCAGTCGCTGCCCGAAGACGAACGTGATGTCGACGATCTCCTGCAACTTGCACGGATGCGACGGCACGGCCCCCAGCGACAACTGCTCGTCGAGCACCGCCTGGGCGAGGGACTCCTTGGAGGGAAAGTGGAAATACAGGGCGCCTTTCGTGACGTCGGCCCGCTCCAGCACCATCGCGATGGTGCTCGCCGCGTACCCGTGCTCGTCGAAGACGGCGCCCGCGGCCTCCACGATCGTCCTGCGTGTCCTGATGGCGCGCTCCTGTCTCGCCACAAGAACCCCTCCCATGAGCCGAGTCGGATCTCGTCCGGTCTCGATCAGGTCACATTGAAAACAGACCGGAATCCCTCGTACTCTATCGCTCACCGGCACGGGCACCTCGCCGTCCGTATTCGTTTCGGAGCAACGAGGGGGAAACATGCCAGAGTTGGGGCAGTCCACGAAGTCCCCGGCCGGACCCGCATCGCTGACGGCGACCGTACCCCGTGAGTTCGTGCACCGGGTGGCCGTCGCGGAGATCCTCCTCACCGGCTGGACCCGGACGGGGACCGACCGGTTCACCATCACCGCCCAGTGGCCGCGCGCCCATCAGTTACACGTGTCTCCGGATCGCTCCGCGTACGAGCCGCTGCTGGTTGCAGAAACGGTCCGTCAGTGCGGAGCGCTCCTCGCCCACGCCGCCTACGAGGTCCCCCTCGGTCATCAGTTCGTCCTCCAGGAGCTGCGTGTCGACACCCATCCCGAGCACCTCGCCGTCGGCGCCGCCCCCGCCGAACCCGTCGTCGACATCACCGTCGGCGAGGTCCGCCGCAGGGCCGGCCGCCCGGTGGGGCTCCGCTACGACGCCGTCGTGCGCCTGGGCGGCGAACGTGTGGCGACCGGCGGCATCGCCGTGAGCTGGACGAACGAGTCCGTCTACCGCCGGCTGCGAGGGGGCCGTACCGCCGACGTCGGTGCCCTGCGGCTGCCCCGGCCGCTGCCACCGCCGTTACCCGCCGACACGGTGGGACGGTCCGTGGACGCCGACGTTCTCCTGGTGTCCGACGGCCACCCCGGCCGGTGGCGGCTGCGCGTCGATACCGCACATCCTGTTTTCTTCGATCATCCGCTGGACCACATCCCCGGCATGCTCCTCCTGGAGGCCGCGGGGCAGGCCGTACGTGCGCGGGGAGGGGGCGAGCGCCGGGTGCCGGTCTCCTTCCACGCAGCGTTTCACCAGTACGCGGAGCTCGACCGACCGGTCCTCGTGGAGGTGAGCGGTGAGGGCGACTCCGACGTACAAGTGATCGCGCTGCAAGGGGAATCGGTGGTCTTCGAGTGCCGGGTGGGTGCGGTCGCAGGGTGAGATATCGTGTACAGGGAGTTAGAAACAAACGGCATGACCCGTTCTTTTCCGTACCAGGAGTGTGCAGTCGATGCCGAGGCAGTTACGCGCTGAACAGACCCGAGCGACGATCATCTCCGCCGCCGCCGATCTGTTCGACCGCCGTGGCTATGAATCGACCAGTCTCAGCGACATCGTCGAGCATGCCCAGGTCACCAAAGGAGCGCTGTACTTCCACTTCGCGGCGAAGAACGATCTCGCCCACGCGATCATGGAGATCCAGTCGCGGGCGTCGCGACAGGTGACAGGGGACGTGGACTCCCGCGGGTACACCTCGCTGGAGGCACTGGTCCGGATCACCTTCGGGATAGCGCGACTGTCGGTCGAGGGGCCCGTACTCCGTGCCGGACTCCGGCTCGCCACAGGAGGAGTCGAAGTGCGGCCGCCGCTGCGGCATCCGTTCACGGAGTGGCTGGACCTTGCCACGGGGAAGCTGGCGGGGGCGGTCAAGGAGGCCGACCTCCATTCGGAGACCGATGTGGACGCCGTCGCTCACTCACTGGTGTGCTTCTTCGTGGGGACGCGGGTGGTGGGGCCGCATCTGGAGCCGGTGGGGCGGCAGCCGCGGCGGCTCGCGGAGATGTGGCACGTGATGATTCGGGGGTTGGTGCCGGTGCCGCGGCGTGCGCGGTATCTGGCGCTGGTGAGTCAGTTGGAGCAGGAGTCTCGGGGTGGGGGGTGAGCGCCGTCCTGGCTTGGGTGGGTGGGCGGCCTCAGGTCGTTTGTGGCTGGTCGCGCAGTTCCCCGCGCCCCTAGGTGGCTACAGTCACCGGCATGTCTCCATCAGCGTCCGTCATCCTCAGTAACGAACCCGGGTCATTTCCTTACAGCGTGCTTGCCGAGCGGCATCCCGCGATTGTCCGGCAGGTTCGGGAGAGCTTTCCGTACGGGCCTGAGCAGCACCGTGCGCTCGACGCACTGCTCGACAGCTGTACGAAGGGTGTGATCGAGCCGCTTCCCGGCGGGGCGTGGGACGAGTGGGGGATCGGCGACCACGTCGGGCGGTCCTGGTTCGATGTGCCCTGGCTGTGGTCCGAGAGCTACTTCTATCGGCGGCTTCTTGATGCTGTCGGGTACTTCGGGCCTGGTCCATGGCAAGGCATCGACCCCTTCCGGCCCTCCAAGCTCGCCGAGCTCGAATCCCAGGAGACCGACGAGGAGTTGGAGGCGCTGGACGCGCTTGCCTCGCGGTCGGCCGAGGAGCGAGGGGCCGCGCTGTTGCACGGGTCGTTGTGGGGGAACCGGGCCGATCTCGGGTTCCGGCTGTCGGACGGGGAGGCCGAGGGGCGGGACGCCGTATCCGATCTGGTCGCCGACGACAGTGAGCGGCTCTGGTCGCTGCTCGACGGGGCCGGCACCCTCTGTCTCATCGCCGACAACGCCGGGCGGGAGCTGATTCCTGATCTGCTGCTCATCTCCCACCTGCTCGAACAAGGCCGCATCGAGCGGGCCGTGTTGCAGGTGAAGCCCTACCCCTATTACGTCTCCGACGCGACCACCGCCGACGTCGTCGACGCGTTGCGGCGGCTCGTGCGGGCGCCGGGGGAGGCCGCGGGCTACGGGCGTCGGCTGTGGGAGGCGATGTCCGACGGGCGGCTCGACGTGCGTGCGCACGAGTTCTCCTGCGCTCCGCTGCCCTACGCGGAGATGCCCGGTGACCTTCGTGCGGAGATCGGCGGGGCCGCCCTGACCGTGTTGAAGGGGGACCTCAACTACCGGCGTCTGGTGGGGGACCGGTGGTGGGCGCCGACCACGTCCTTCGCCGAGGTGACCGCGTACTTCCCGGGCCCGGTGGCCGCGCTGCGCACCCTGAAGTCGGATGTGATCACCGGACTCGACGACCGTACGGAGGCCGCGTTGGTCGCCGCGGAGGGGCAGCGCTGGCGGACCGGCGGGACCCGTGCGCTCATCCAGGTCCGGCCCTGAGGAGCGTTATGCTGCCGACTTGTACCGGTGGGCTGCCATACGTCCCGCCGACGGGCAGCGAAAGAGGACGTCATTGACCCCGCGGTACCTGAGCAATCCTGGGGAGCCCGTCTACGACGTGGACGCACGGCGTTATGTCGACGTCACGGACCCCCGTGACGAAGCCGACCTGCACGACGTGTTCACGGACATCTACCGCACCAACCGCTGGGGTTCCGACGAGACCCGCTCGGGACCGGGCTCCGAGCTGCAGCGCATGAAGCGGGTGATCGCCCAACTCGGCGGGCTCATCAAGGACTTGGGTGTCCGCTCGGTGCTGGACGCGCCGTGCGGCGACTTCAACTGGATGCGGTACGTCGAACTGGACGGCGCCTCCTACCTCGGTGGTGACGTCGTGACGGAGCTCGTCGAGGCCAACCGGGCCAACTACCCGGGGTCCGGGCGGGAGTTCCAGCTGCTCGACTTCACCGCGCAACCCGTGCCGTGCGTCGACCTCATCGTGTGCCGGGACGCCCTCGTGCACTTCTCCTACCAGCATGTGGTGGAGGCGCTGACCCGCTTCCGGGAGAGCGGCTCGCGCTATCTGCTCACCACGACCTTCTCCCGGACGTCGGCCAACACGGACATCGTCACCGGCTGGTGGCGGCCCATCAACCTCCGGCTCGCCCCCTTCGGGCTGCCCGAACCCCTGAAGATCATCGGCGACGACGAGTCCGACGACTTCTACGACGACAAGGCGCTCGCGCTGTGGGACCTCGGGCAGATCCCGGCCCGCTTCCCCGGCTACGAACCGGCGGCGGCCGAGTCGGGATCGCTGGGCGCCTGACCTTGCGAACGAAGACGGGCGAGGGCGTCCTGGGCGGCCAGCGTCCGCGGATGCCGTAGCCCCAGCACCTCCTCGCAGGCCTCCCGCACTTCGGTGAACTCCGCTTCGGCGGACGCGAGTTCGCCCTTCAGACACAGCAGGTCGGCCAGGTTGTGCCGTACCGCCAGGGTTCCCGGATGCCGTGGGCCCAGGGTGTCCACGCAGTCCGCGAGCACCGTGCGGTACTCCGCCTCCGCCTGTTCGACGTGCCCGCGCAGATGCAGGACGTGGGCTGCGCCGTGGCGTACGGAGAGGGTGAGCAGGTGCTGTTCGCCGAGGACGGTCCGGCGGGCTTCGTAGACCTCTCTGAACTCCTGTTCCGCGGCCGCGAACCGGCCCTGGTCCTTGAGCAGGTCGGCCAGGTTGTGGCGGACCGCGAGGGTGCCCGGGTGGTGTGGGCCGAGGTTGTCGACGCAGTCCGCGAGCACCGTGCGGTACTCGGTCTCGGCGCGGTCGGTGCGGCCCCGCAGGTGCAGGACGTGGGCTGCGCCGTGGCGTACGGAGAGGGTGAGCAGGTGCTGTTCGCCGAGCACGGTCCGCCGGGCCTCGTAGACGGCCCTGAACTCCTGCTCGGCGGCGGCCAGTTGGCCACGCTCCATCAGCAGGTCGGCCAGGTTGTGGCGGACCACCAGGGTGTGCGGGTGCATGTCGCCGAGCAGTCTGCGGCGGACCTCGAAGACCTCCCGGAACTCGGTCTCCGCGTCACCGGGCCACCCGCGGTCGCGCAGCACGGTGGCCAGGCCGTGCCGGGCGGCCACGGTCTCCGGGTGGTCCTCGCCGTAGGTGTCGGCGCGCAGCCCGAGCACCGTACGGAACTCGTGCTCGGCCTCGGCGAGGAGTCCGCGGTCGCGCAGGACGTCCGCGAGGTCGTGGCGTACGGCGAGGGTGCCCGGGTGGCGCTCGCCCAGCATGTCCGCGCACACCTGGAGCGTCTCCCGCAGTTCCTGCTCGGCCTGGCGGAACATGCCCAGTTCGTGCAGCACCTGGGCCTCGTCGTGACGGGCGGCCAGGGTGTCGGGGTGGCGGTCGCCGAGGGCCTCGCGGTAGGCGTCGAGCAGCCGCCGGTGCTCCTCCTCGGCCTCGGCGAGCAGGCCCCGCTGCCGGGACATGCGGGCGACCCCCTTGCGAGCGGCGAGCGTCTGCGGGTCGCCCTCGCCGAGCAGGGCGCGGCGCGTCGCGTACACCGAGCGGTACTCCGCCTCCGCCTCGGCCGGCCGGCCCCGGTCGCACAGCAGTTCCGCGAGCGCGTACCGGGCGTCGGCGCTCTCGCCCGCCGCGTCACCGAACAGCGCCCGGGTGTCCTCCAGGACCGAGCGGCACAGGGTCTCGGCGGCGGCGAGCCGGCCGCGCAGCTGGAGCAGATGGGCGGCGGCGGACCGCACTTCGAGCGCGTCGGGATCGCGCGGGCCACAGGCGAGCACGACCGGCTCGCAGGCCTCCAGCACCTCCTCGGCCCGGTCCAGCCAGCCCCGCCGGATCAGGTGCCGGGCCCCGGCGGCCGCCGCCTTGAGTGCCTTGGAGACCAGGTCGTCGGAGGCCTGGTACGGGTCGCCGAGCAGGGCCAGCGGGGCGTCGCAGTGCGGCAGGAGCAGCCGCCAGCGCGGCCAGTCCCGCGGATCGTCCTCGCTCAGCTCGGCGGTGGCGGAGACGACCAGGTCGGAGACGACCGCTGCGTACTCCGCCATGTGCTCGGCGAGGTCCCGCTGCAGCCGGCCGGCGTCCCGGACGAGCGGGTGCATCAGCAGGGTGCGGGTGTGGTCGTCGCCGCCGCGCGGGGTGTGCAGTTCGATCAGCCCGAAGTCGGCGAGCGAGGTGAGCGCGGTGAACAGCTCCTGGGGTGTGACACCGGGCAGCAGGGAGGAGGCCGCGAGCCGGTCGGGACGTAACAGGCCGACCAGCGGCACGGGAGCCTCGCCCAGGCAGCACAGCAGCCGCATCAGAGGCCGGGCCTGACCGATGCCGCGGCGCTCCAGGAGGTCCAGGGACAGCTCCCACGTGCCGGTCACCGGGACGGAGTAGTCGCTGCCCGGCCGCCCGGGCGGGTTCGCGTCGAGGAGCTCGGTGAAGCGCTCGTCGAGGGCCGCGCGATAGTCGGCGTACGTCCGCACGGTCGTCGTACCCGGCCAGGCGGGGAACGCCGATGCCGCCGCGAGATGCGAGCCCGCGATGCGCAGCGCCAGCGGCAGCCCGCCGAGCCGCCGGGCCAGCAGCCGGGCGTCCTCACGGGACCCGGCCCGCTCCCCGGCGAGGTCCCACAGCACCTCGGCGGCGTCCCGCTCCTCCAGCGCGTCGACCGCGTGCAGGGTCGCCCACGGTCCCCAGGTCGCTGGGCTGCTGTCCCGGCTGGTGATGAGCACCAGCCCCGGCAGCTCCGCGGCGGGGCGGATCCAGCCGGTGCCCTCCGCCAACCGGCCGTGCGGGGCGAGGTGTTCGGGCTCGTCGGCGTTGTCCACGACCAGCAGCCACGGGCTCGCGGTGTCGCACAGCCGCCGCCACAGCAGGTCGGTCGCGCTCGAACGCCCCGACCAGGCACGGTCGATGAGATCCGCGGGGGTGCCGAGCGCGGCCACCACCTCGCGCATCCCGGCGCTCAGCGTGGCCGGGTTCTTCGCGGTCACCCACCACACGTCGACGTTCAGCGCGGCGGCGTACGCGGCGATCTCCAGCGCGACGGTCGTCTTGCCGCCCCCGCCCATGCCGTGCAGCACCCGCACGCCCGAAGTCGGCTTGCCCACCAGCTGCTTGAGTGTGTCGAGGAGCGGCTCACGGCCGCGCACCCGGCGGTCGAGCCGGCCCAGCGGCGGGGCCACGGTGAGCGCGCCCGGGGTGCGAGGGGGCTCAATCGGCACCGGGGGCTGCTGGATCTGGATGAGGATCGGCCGTGCGAGGCCGGAGAACTCCTGCACGAACTCGGTCAGCAGACCGGACAGCGCCGGGTCCTGGGCGAGCAGACCGCGCAGGGTGGTGTCCCACTCCTCCCGCTGCTGCCGCAGGATGATCTCCTGCCGGGCGGGCGGCGCGGCGTCCAGCGCCGCCCGCGCGCGGTCCAGCCGCTCCACGTCCTCCCGCCGCAGGATCCGCGCGATCCGATGCCGGGCGGCATGCCAGGCATCCGTGGTCATCAGCCCGACCATCGTGCCCGCGGCGGCGGCAGCGGTCTGGGTGAACAACTCTGCCCCGAACAACGAGGACCCCCTGTCGGCACACACCTCGACGGCTACGTCCGAACCCCTCTCCCGTCTTCAGGTTCTCATGTCGGAGGGACAGGAAGGGACTTGATCCCGCTGATGAAGTTCGACACGGCCGCCGGAGTCACCCCAGTCATGAGGCCTCGTTCACGGCCGTACGCGTTTGCGGTCCTTGCCCACCGGGACGAGGTCGGACCAGAACAGGACCCGGTGCAGATCCCAACTGCCCTCCGGCGCCACGGAGAACTCGACGGGCTGGTTCTCATGGGATCCGAAAGCCCCGAGAGGCACTCCGGTGCGCAGCCCGGGAGCCCCGCCGGTGCGGTGGTCGTCGGAGAAGTCCTGGACGAACCGACTGAGTTGCCCGAATCATGACAGACCTCCATTGTGCCGCGATGCCCCGGTCGACCCGGATGGAATGGGTAGATCGTGAGTTCGTTGCGCGCGTCCGTCAGCCGTGCTTGGCTCGCCCGATGAACCTTCTGTTGACGGCGAGTGGCCTGCGCAACGAGACACTGCGGGATGCGCTGCGGGACATGGTGGGAAAGCCGTTCGGATCGGCAAACGTCGTGTACGTTCCCACGGCATCAGTCGCCGAGCCCGGAGACCACGGGTGGTTCGTCGAGGACCTGAACCGGCTGCACGGCCTCGGCTGGCGGGAGTTCGACGTCCTGGAGCTGAACGGCCTGCCCCGGCGGATGGTGCTCGACCGGCTGCTCCACGCCGACGTCATCCATGTCGAGGGCGGTAACCAATACCACCTCGCGCGCAGCATCACCGGCAACGACTTGGCCGACGGCTTCCTGGAGGCGCTGGAGAACCGGGTCTATGTGGGGGTCAGCGCCGGATCGATGATCTTCAGCCGCCATCTCACCGGACATTCCGCCGACGTCATCGGGGACACCGCGGACCTCCACGTGCTCGGTGCGACGACGGTGGAGCCGCCGTTCGGCCTCTTCGACTGGTATCTCAAGCCCCACCTTTACTCGCCGCATTTCCCCGAGCGGGACGACGCCTGGGCTGACCGCATCGCGGCGCGGGCGGACTTCCCGATCTACTTCCTCGACGACGAAACGGCCGTACGCGTCAGGGAAGGCGAGGTGGATGTCATTTCTGAAGGCCGGTGGCGGTTCCATCCGTGACTCAACGTGTGGTGGAGAGCCTCGCGGGACATGTGGCCCATCGTGGCGGTGGGCATGACTTCAAGGGAGTCGCACCGTATGCGTCTGGGAGCAGCACCGCACCGTCTGTGGCCGGCTCACGAGGACGAACTCGACGGCGTCCTCGAAACGGCCCGTACCGTCGAGGAGTTGGGCTTCGACCACCTCATCGCGAGCAGCCATCTGCTGGCGGGAGCGACGGGCGTGACCCCGGATCCGGTGGTCCTGCTGTCCGCCATGGCCGGGGCGACCACCCGGATCGGGCTGGTGGCCAGTGTGCTGATCCTGCCGCTGTACAACCCGGTCGTCGTGGCCCACCAGGGTGCCACGCTGGACCGTCTGTCCGGCGGCCGGTTCACGCTCGGCGTCGGGACCGGCTGGGACACCGCGGAGTTCGCCGCCGCCGGGGTGCCGTTCGCCGGACGGGGCCGCCGAGCCGACGAACAGCTTGACGTCGTACGGAAGTTGTGGCGGGATGAGGCCGAGGTACGGCTCGGGGTGCGGCCGCGTACCCCTGGGGGACCGCCGGTGTGGGTCGGTGGCCACAGCGACGCGGCCCTGCGCCGGACGCTGCGGTACGGCGACGCATGGCACGGCTCCGGTCTCGACGCGCCCGGACTCGCCGAGGTGCGGGGCCGGTTGGCGGAGCTCGGTGAGGAGGCGGGGCGGGATCCGGCCACTCTGCCGGCGCTGACGGTGGGCCTGATGCTCGTACCGCCGGGCTTCGAGGCCGCCGTACAGCCGCCTGGGCGGCGGCCGTTGGGCGGGGGCGACCCGACGGCGGAGCGGGTGCGTGAGGAGCTGCGGCAGCTGGCCGACGCCGGGCTCACCTCCTGCTCGCTGTGGCTGCCGGTCGCCACCGGGGCGCTGGCCGACGCGCTCGGCTGGGTGGCGGAGGAGGTCCTTCCGTATTTCTCCGAGGAGTGACGCTTTTCTGGCAAGGGGGGTGACGATTCGACTGACCGTGGTGTAGTGATCATGTCAATCGATGGGTCATCATGCCCGGATGGTGCTGGGACTGGCGTTACGACCTTGGCGTTCGGGAAGCGAAAAGGTGGCCGCCGCTGCCGTCCTTGTGCTGGTGCTCACGGCCTGCGGCGGTGACGGGGACTCCACGTCCTCGGACGGCGGGCGCACGACGGTCAGGGTGGCCGCGCTGCCCCTGAGTGACTGCGCCATGCTCTACATCGCCCAGAATCGCGGCCTGTTCGAGAAGGAGGGCCTCGACGTCCGCATCCAGCAGGTCCAACAGAGTCTCCAGGCCCTGCCCGCGCTGTCCAAGGGGCAGATCGACATGGTCGCGAGCGCGAACTACGTCACCTACTTCCAGGCCCAGGAGCAGGGCACCCTCGACATCCGTATCGTCGCCGAGGCGATCAGGGCCGCGCCGCGCATGATGGAGGTCCTGGTGCCGAAGGACTCGGACATCAAGACCCTCGGCGACCTGGCGGGCAAGAAGCTCGCCGTCAACGTTCTCAACAACGTGCAGTCGCTGACCTTCAACGAGATCCTGGCGAAACAGGGCGTCGGCCGACCCGTCTACCGGCAGATCCCCTTCCCGCAGTTGGGCGCCGCGCTGGACAAGGGCCAGGTCGACGCCGTGCACGCGGTCGAGCCCTACGACAGCTCCATCCAGGACGAGTTGGGGGCCCGGGTGCTGGTGGACGGGGCGTCCGCCCCGGTCGAGTCGATCCCGCTCAGCGGGTACATCACGACGTCGGCCTTCGCCGGGAAGAACGCCGACGCGCTCGCCCGCTTCCAACGGGCCATCAAGGCAGCCGTGAAGCTCGCCGACGCCGACCCCTCCCTGGTGCGGGACGTGCTGCCGACGTACACCAAGGTCAGCAAGGAGCAGGCGGCGAAGATCGACCTGCCGGTGTACCCGGCCACCATGGACGGCACGCAGATCGCCCGGCTCACCGCGCTCATGGAGAAGCAGAAGATGCTGAAGAAGCCGATCGATCCGACGACGTTGCTGGTGAAGTGAGAAGGCCTTCACCGTGAGGTGGTTGAGGGATCGTCAGGAACTCTGGCTCGGGCTCCTCGGGGTGCTGCTCGCCTTCGGGGTGTGCGAGGCGGTGAGCCGGGCGGGCCTGGTCCGCCGCAGCTATCTCCCACCCGCCTCCGAAGTCCTCGCCCGCGCCGTCGAGTTGGCGGGCGACTCGGTCTTCCTCGACGGCATCGGAGTCACCCTCCGCGCCTGGGCCCTCGGACTCGCCCTCGCCTGCGCGATCGCCGTACCGCTCGGGCTGCTCCTCGGCAGTGTGCCGCTCGTCGACGCGGCGGTCAGGGCGATCGTGGAGTTCCTGCGGCCGCTGCCGTCCGTCGCCCTGATCCCCCTGGTCTCCCTGCTGCTCGGCTCCGGCACCGAGACCGAGGTCGCGCTGATCACGTACGCCTGTGTGTGGCCCATCATCTTCAACACCGTCTACGGCCTGGGCGAGACCGACCCCCTCGCCAAGGACACCCTGCGCGCCTTCGGCTTCGGCCGCCTCGCGGTCCTCCTGCGCGCCGAACTCCCCGCCACGGCGCCCTTCATCGCCGCGGGCATCCGCATCTCCGCCGCCGTCGCCCTCATCCTCGCCGTCGCCACGGAGATCCTCTCCGGCTTCGGCGAGGGCCTCGGCATCTTCATCGCCCAGGCGGGGCTGGCCACGGACGGCACGAGGGATGTCCTGGCCGGCGTGGTCTGGGCGGGGGCGCTGGGACTCGTCATCAACGCGCTGCTGGTGTGGGGGGAACGGAGACTGTTTCCGTGGACGCCGGAGCATCGGGGGGCCGTGGGGCAGGGGTCGGGGCGGTGAGCGGGGCAGCGGGGTCGACGCCTGGCGGGGGCGCGCGCCGGGGTGAGGCCGGCGGCCGGGAGCGGGGTTCGGGGGAACCGGCGGGTGGTGAGGTGTCGGCGGGGCATGAAGCTGAGGGGGAGCTGTCTGGGGCAGGGGCGCGTGGTGAGGCGTCGGGAGAGTGCGGGGCTGCGGGGGACGAGCTGTCCGAGGGCCGGCTGTCTGATTCTGCGGCGCGGGAGCCTTTGCGCGGTGGGCTGTCTGGCTCTGCGGCACCCGGCCCTTCCCCCGGTCTGCCCCCTGATTCTGCGGCACCTGGCCCTTTCTCCGGTGGGCTGTCTGATTCTGCGGGACCTGGTCCTTCCTCCGGTCTGCCCCCTGATTCTGCGGCACCTGGCCCTTTCTCCGGTGGGCTGTCTGGCTCTGCGGCGCGGGAGCCTTTGCGCGGTGGGCTGTCTGATTCTGCGGGACCTGGTCCTTCCTCCGGTCTGCCCCCTGATTCTGCGGCACCTGGACCTTTCTCCGGTGGGCTGTCTGGCTCTGCGGCGCGGGAGCCTTTGCGCGGTGGGCTGTCTGATTCTGCGGGACCTGGTCCTTCCTCCGGTCTGCCCCCTGATTCTGCGGCACCTGGACCTTTCTCCGGTGGGCTGTCTGGCTCTGCGGCGCGGGAGCCTTTGCGCGGTGGGCTGTCTGATTCTGCGGGACCTGGCCCTTCCCCCGGCCGGCCTCCTGACTCTGCGGCACCCGAGACTCCCCCCGGCCGGCCCCCTCACTCCGCGGCACCCGACCCTCTCCCGGCCCAACCCCCCAGCTCCACGGCACCCCCGCTCCGCTCCCGTCTCGCCGCCCACCCCGCCCTCCTGCGCTGGCTGGTCCTTGTGCTGGCCGTCGGGGGCTGGGAAGCGGTCGCCCGTGCCCACGGCAGTGTCTACTTCCCGCCTCCTGGCCGCGTCGCCCGCCATGTCCACGACCTGTGGTTCGACGGGCCCGCCCGGCATCTCTTCCTCAGCCCGGCCGCCGTGGACGACATCCTGCCCAGCCTCGCCAGGATGGCCGCCGGGCTCGCGCTCGCAGCCGTCGCCGGGATCGTGCTCGGCGTGGCGGTGGGCCGGTCGCGGTGGGTGTACGCGCTGGCCAACCCCGTCCTCCAGTTCGCCCGGGCCGTCCCACCCCCCGCCCTGGTCCCCGTCTTCGTCGTGGTCTTCGCCTTCGGTACGCCGATGCAGATCGCGTCGATCGCCTTCAGCGCCGTGTGGCCGGTACTGATCAACACCGCGGCCGGGGTCCGCAACACCGACCCCCTGCGCCTCGACGTCGCCGCGGTCCTGCGCCTGAACACCGCCGAACGCCTCTGGTTCCTCGTCCTGCCCTCCGCCCTGCCCCGGATCTTCGCCGGACTGCGCCTGAGTCTTTCGCTCTCTCTGATCCTCATGGTGTTCTCGGAACTGCTGCCGGGCACCGCGAACGGCATCGGCTTCACCCTCACCGAGGCCCAGACCCGCTCCGACCTGCTCACCGTATGGTCGGCGCTGGTCCTGCTCGGCACCCTCGGGTACCTGCTCAATACCGGCCTGCTGGCGGTCGAGAAACGGCTGCTCGGCAGGGGGAGGGCCACATGAACCACATGAGTCACGCGACCCGCGCCCAGGAACAGGGCACCGACCGCATGCTCCAGCTCTCCGCGGTCGGCCAGCGCTACGGCGACCACCAGGTCCTCCACGACATCACCCTCACCGTCCCCGCGGGCCAACTCCTGTGCGTCGTAGGCCCGTCCGGCTGCGGCAAGTCCACCCTGCTGCGCACCATCGCAGGCCTGCTCCCCGCCCGCGACGGCGAGATCATCATCGAGGGCGACCCGGTCACCGGCGTCCCCGACAGCCTGGCCGTCGTCTTCCAGGACTACGGCCGCTCCCTGTTCCCCTGGCTCACGGTCCGCGACAACGTCGCCCTGCCCCTGCGCCGCCGCGGCCTGGCCCGGACCGAACGCCGTGCCGAGGCCGACCGCATCCTCGACCGCGTCGGCCTGTCCGGCGCCGCCCGCCGCCACCCCTGGCAGCTCTCCGGCGGTATGCAGCAACGCGTCGCCATCGCTCGAGCCCTCGTCTGTCGCCCCACCCTCCTCCTCATGGACGAACCCTTCGGCTCCCTCGACGCCCAGACCCGCGAGGACCTGGAGGACCTGCTCCTGGAGGTCCACCGCACCGACGGCACGACCATCGTGTTCGTCACCCACGACATCGACGAGAGCGTCTACGTCGGCGACCGCGTCGTCGTCCTCTCCCCGGGCCCCGGTTCCAGGATCGTCCAGGACCTGCCGGTCCGGCTCCCCGGGCGGCGGGACCAGATCGCCACCCGGGGCCTGCCGGAGTTCGTCGCACTGCGCGCGGAGGTCGGACGGGCGGTGCGCGGCAAGGGAGTTCAGGAGAGCGGCGGTCCGGAGGCTCAGGAGACCTGAACGTCCTGCCACACCATCCGGTGGTCCGAGGTCGGCACCGTCGTGCCGTTGCCGACCAGCCGGTACAGCGGGTCGCCGGACGTCGGCCAGAACACGCCGTTGGCCCTCGGTATCAGCCCCCTGGACGGCAGCACATGGTCCACCCGCAGATTGCCGGGCGCCGTGTCGTTGAAGTCCGAGGTGTCGTACGCCGGATTCCCGACGTGCGAGGCGTTGGCACCGCCCTGCAGACGCGCCGCCTCCACTCCGCCCGCGCTCGACGGAGGCGTCTTCGGCAGCCGGATCGCCGGGTGGTCCAGCAACTGCCGTACGGCGTGGTCGTAGCTGTCACCGTCGTACGGATCGGCGTTGAGGTCACCCGCGATCACGAACCGCGCCCCGGGCTCCAGACCGCCCCGGCCGCCCTTGTCGTCGTACAGGTAGGCGCCGCGCCGCCGCCCGCCGATGTAGTCGGCCCACAGGCGGATCTCGTCGTGGTTGCGCCGGCCGTTGCGGTCCTCGGTGCCGTCGAAGGTGGGCGGGGTCGGATGCGAGACGAGGAAGTGGACCGTCTCGCGCCCGATGCGCAACGGCACGTCCCAGTGGCTCTTGGATGACAGCCGCAGGATCGCCCGGGCCTCGTCGCTGTAGTAGCCCTCGGGGATGACGTTGCCCGGCATGTCCTTCCACAGGAAGTGCTGGAAGGTGCGCACCGCGCGCCTGTCGATCGGGAACCTGGACAGCACGACCATGCCGTACTGCCCCGGGAACCAGCCGTAGCCGTAGGCGTCCTGGCCGTACGCGTCCGAACCCGGCGTCGTGACCGCGCCGTTCTTCCCGTCGAGGTCGACCCCGGAGGCCACTCCCGTGTTGACCGGGCCGGTGAAGTGGTACGGGAAGCGGATCGCCCGCGCGCCGCGCTGCCCGACGGCGAGGTAGTTGTCGAGGAACAGCCGGACGGCCCGGCCGCCCGCCACATAGTCGAACTCGTTGATCAGCAGCACGTCCGGAGCCACCCGCTGGATGGTCTCGGCGACATTGCGCGCCTGGGAGTTGTCCGGCGTGGACAGATCGGTGACCAGCGCGCCCTCGGTGCCGCGGTTCAGAGAGGCGTTGAACGTCGCGAAGCGCACGGTCCGGTGGCGGGAGGCGACCGCGGAGGCGGGTGCCGCGGTGGCACCGGCCAGCACGGCACCGGCGAGCGCGGTGAGCGCGGTTCGGCGGGAGAGGTCTGGCGAGCGGTGGTTCATCGGGACTCCGGTGAGGGACGGGACACGTGAACGGGTGAAGTCTGCGCGCGTAGAGATGAACGCCACAAGTCCCTCCGAGAACTCCCGAGTTCAGTCCGGATTCACGCGATGGTGTGATCATGTGTGCTGTGGCGGATGCCTCCGCAGCGCGCTGGGTAGGGCCCGGCTCATGACGCAGCAGCCCTTCGAACTCCCGCACTTCTACATGCCGTACCCCGCGCGGCTGAACCCGCATGTCGACGAGGCCCGCGCCCACTCGACCGTGTGGGCGCGCGAGATGGGCATGCTGGAGGGGTCCGGGATCTGGGAGCAGTCCGACCTCGACGCACACGACTACGGCCTGCTCTGCGCCTACACACACCCCGACTGCGACGGCCCGGCCCTCTCGCTGATCACCGACTGGTATGTGTGGGTGTTCTTCTTCGACGACCACTTCCTGGAGACCTTCAAGCGCACCCAGGACCGCGCCGGCGGCAAGGCCTACCTCGACCGGTTGCCCCTGTTCATGCCGATGGACCTGTCGACCCCGATGCCGGAGCCCGAGAACCCGGTCGAGGCGGGCCTGGCCGACCTGTGGAAGCGCACCGTGCCGTCGATGTCCGCCGACTGGCGCCGTCGTTTCGCCGTCGCCACCGAGCATCTGCTCAACGAGTCCCTGTGGGAGCTCTCGAACATCAACGAGGGGCGGATCGCCAACCCCGTCGAGTACATCGAGATGCGCCGCAAGGTCGGCGGTGCCCCCTGGTCGGCCGGTCTCGTGGAGTACGCGACGGCCGAGGTGCCGGCGTCCGTCGCCGGAACACGACCCCTGCGGGTGCTGATGGAGACCTTCTCCGACGGCGTCCACCTGCGCAACGACCTGTTCTCGTACCAGCGCGAGGTCGAGGACGAGGGCGAGCTCAGCAATGGCGTGCTCGTCCTGGAGACCTTCTTCGGCTGCACCACCCAGGAGGCCGCCGACACCGTCAACGACGTCCTCACCTCCCGTCTCCACCAGTTCGAGCACACCGCCCTGACCGAGGTTCCTGCCGTCGCCCTGGAGAAGGGTCTTTCCCCGGCCGAGGTGTCGGCCGTCGCCAAGTACACCCAAGGACTCCAGGACTGGCAGTCCGGCGGCCACGAATGGCACATGCGCTCCAGCCGTTACATGAACGCCCGCGCCGAGACCACCTCCCCCTGGCAGACCCTGACCGGCCCCGGCACCTCCGCCGCGGACGTCGGCGCCCTGCTCGCCGCGGCCGGCGCCGAGCGACTGCGCGCCCACACGCACGTGCCGTTCCAGAAGGTCGGCCCGTCCCTGCTGCCCGACTTCTACATGCCCTTCCAGGTCGAGCTCAGCCCGCACCTGCCCGCCGCCAGGCCCCGCCTCACCCAGTGGATGCACCGCATGGGCATGCTCCAGGAAGGCGTCTGGGACGAGGACCGGCTCGCCGCCGCCGACCTCCCCCTCTGCTCGGCGGGCCTCGACCCGGACGCGAGCCCCGAGGCCCTGGACCTCAGCTCGCACTGGCTCGCCTGGGGGACCTACGGCGACGACTACTACCCGCTCGTCTTCGGCGCCCGCCGTGATCTCGCCGCCGCCCGCCTGACCACCCAGCGCCTGTCGGACTGCATGCCCCTCGACGGCGAACAGACCCTGATCCCCGTCAACGGCATGGAGCGCGGCCTGATCGACCTGTGGGCACGCACCACGGCGGAGATGACCCCCGACCAGCGGCGCACCCTCAAGGACGCCGTGAACGTCATGACCGAGAGCTGGGTCTGGGAACTCGCCAACCAGCTCCTGAACCGCATCCCCGACCCGGTCGACTACCTGGAGATGCGGCGCGCCACCTTCGGCTCCGACCTGACCCTGAGCATGTGCC
Organism: Streptomyces sp. NPDC048420; assembly: GCF_040651535.1. Lineage (NCBI taxonomy): Bacteria > Bacillati > Actinomycetota > Actinomycetes > Kitasatosporales > Streptomycetaceae > Streptomyces > Streptomyces sp. NPDC048420. The sequence goes on along the minus strand of NZ_JBEZKG010000003.1, from coordinate 211,146 downwards.
GCATGGGCCACGGCCCCGCCGTCCCTCCGGAGGTCTACCGCAGCGGACCCGTCCGCTCACTGGAGAACGCGGCCATCGACTACGGCATGCTCATCAACGACGTCTTCTCGTACCAGAAGGAGATCGAGTACGAGGGCGAGGTCCACAACGCCATCCTCGTCGTGCAGAACTTCTTCGGCATCGACTACCCGACCGCACTGAGGGTCGTCCACGATCTGATGACCCAGCGCATGCAGCAGTTCGAGCATGTCGCCGCGCACGAACTGCCCATCGTGTACGAAGACTTCGAGCTCTCGGCCGAAGCGCGCGAGGTCATGCGGGGCTATGTGACCGACCTTCAGAACTGGATGGCGGGCATCCTGAACTGGCACCGCGCGGTCGACCGCTACAAGCCCGAACACCTCGCCCACCGCACCCACGGCTTCCTCCCGGACCGCCCACCGGCACTTCCCCTGGCGGGCTGACCGTCGGGGGATATCCGGTGCGCTGCCCATGCTGACCCCCGCACCCGCCGAACGCTTCGTTCCTGCTCGTCGACTTCCGTGCCTTCGCCGGCCGCACGCTCCGTCTGGTCGACAAGGGCCCGAACCAGCCCGCCGGTGTGCCCGACCCGGCGTTCATGGAGTCTTGCGTCCAGGAAGGCCAGGGGGACACCTTCGAACTGCCCGAGGTGCTCTCCGGCTCCCACACCGGCCGACGCCACTCCGCGCGGGGCGGGCAGCCGGGCTGACGCCCACTCAGGCAGGCTGACGTGCCCCGCGGTGCCGGGCGTGCTCCACCGCGGCCCGCGCCAGCGCCCGGACGACCGGGTGCGGGCGTGAGCCGTCGCCGGACAGTTCCGGCTGGAACAGTGTGGCCAGGAAGAAGGGGTGGCCCGGGAGTTCGGCGATCCGGACCTGCCCGTCCTCGTCGTGCCCGGAGAAGCGCAGGCCGTGCGCGCGCAGGGTGTCCAGATGGCGGGAGGGGCCGTAGGCGCAGAAGTAGCGCTCCACGGTCCGATCGGAACCGATCGCCGACTGGGCCAGCGATCCCGGTTCGACGTTCACCACGCCCTCGTGGTCGACGAGGGAACAGGCCAGCGGTTCGATGAGGAGGTCGGCGGCGTCCGGGTCGTTCTCGGCGTGCGCCACCCGCGTCAGCCCGCAGACATTGCGGGCGTACTCAAGCAGCGCGTGCTGGAACCCGGCGCATGTGCCGAGGAGGGGGATGCCCGCCTCACGCGCGGTGCGGATCGCCGCGAGGGCTCCCGCCTCGCTGCGGTAGGGGCTGCCCGGCACCACCCACACCGCATCGAACCCACGTACGACGTCGGTGTCCTCGGCGCCCTCGGACGGGACCCAGTACGCGTCGAGCACCAGCCCGTCACGTTCGACCAGGGCCTCCAGCAGGCCGGGGATGCGGGTGTGCGAGACCACGTTGGGGGAGCGGTCTCCCACCAGGGCGATCCGGGCGGTTCGTGCCGTGTTCATCGTCATGTCGGCATCCTGACGGGCGCCCGAGGATCGCGTCCAACGATGATTACTGCACTCTTGATAAGCAACTCTGATGCAATGCTGAGCGCATGGACCCGCACCTCCTGCGCACCTACGTCACCGTCGCCCGCCTCGCCTCCTTCTCCGAGGCCGCCCGCGAGCTCGGCTACACCCAGTCGGCGGTGTCCCAGCACATCGCGGCACTCGAACAGGACCTCGGCGCGCCGCTGCTCACCCGTCGCCCCGTCGCCCCCACCGCGGCCGGCGCACGGCTTCTCGAACACGCGGAGCCGCTGCTGCTGCGCCTGGACGCGGCCCGCGCGGACGTCGCCAGGACCGCAGCCGCGCCCGCACCGGGCCTGACCCTCGCGGCCGCGCCCACGGCGCTCGGACCGCGGATCCTCGCCGCCCTCCCGGCGGTCGGCGTGACCGTGCGGGTGACGGGCCGCGACGCGGTTCCCGTGGCCGTCGCCACCGGCACGGCCGATGTCGGCCTCATCGACGGCCTGGCCGCCCCCAGCGACCCGCTGCGGCTGCCCGACGTGGCCCCGCTGACCACCCGCGGCATCGCGGAGGGGCCCGTGTGCGTCCTGCTGCCGGACACCCATCCGCTGGCCCGGCGCGCCGGACTGCGCCTCGGCGACCTCGCCGACGCCCGCTGGATCGACGCCCCCGACACCGCCCTGCCGCTGACCCAGCTCCGCGCCGCGAACGGCGGTCACGGTTTCCGGCCCGCCCTGCGCTACGAGGGCACCGACGTCGGCGTTCTGACCGCCCTCGCCGCCGCGGGGCACGGCCTGGCCCTGCTGCCCCGGTCCGCGGCCACCGGGGTGCCGGGCACGGTCGCCGTGCCGGTCGACCGTCCGAGGGTCGTGCACCGGACGGAACTGGTGTACGCGGGCACACCGGGCGGAGCCGCGGCGGACTTCGTCGACCTGCTGGTTCCGGCCGCTTCCCGCTCCTGACCACCCGTCAGTCTCACTCGTTCGTGGCTCGTCGCGCGCCGGTGCGCCGGGTAGAAACCAGCCGGTGGTGATCCAGCCGGAGGCGATCCATGGAACAGACTGCGTTGCGCCCCAAGCCGATGCCCGGTCAGGAGCCCGGCGGCGGCCGGAAGCCCGGGCCCGCCCGGCGCCCGCACGCCGCACGCCGGCGCGGACGCCGGTTCACGACCCTGCTGTTCGGCCTGCTCGTCGCGGCCCTCCTGGTGCTGTCGGGGGTGGGCCTCGGCACGGTGGGCGCCACCGTGATCAGCATGAGCAAACTGGCCGAACTCCGACAGCGGGCGGGAGCACACCCGGCGGGCCCGTCCACCTCGGCGGGCCCCAGCCCTTCTCCGCCGTCCGGAACGCCGACGACCGGCCGCTCGCCCGCCCCCGCCCCTGTCGTCGCCACCCTCGGCCTGGAGGCCGTGGACGCCGAGAAGGCGGGCGCGCTGGTGATCGGCGTCCACGTCCCCGGCCCGGGCTATACGGCGGGCCTGGTCCGCGGCGACGTACTGCTCGCCTTCGACCGCACCCGCGTCGACTCGGCGGACGACCTCGCACGAGCCGTCGCCGGCGCCCGTCCCGGCCGCGAGATCGTCCTCACGGTCCGCCACCGCAGTGGCGGCTACCAGCAGCTGACGGCGGTACCGGGCGTCGTCACGTGACCCGTGCCCACCGCAGGGCCGGTGCCCGTGGGAGCCGATCCAGTCGGTCGAGGTGAGAAAACCACTGGTCCGACCCCGGCCCTCGGCGCCACGATGAGCCCATGCCGACCACGCTCCTCGCCTTCCTGGGGGCCTGCACCCTCATCGCCGCGTCCCCCGGGCCGAGCACCGTGCTGATCATCAAGCAGTCGCTGCACAGCCGACGCTCCGGCTTCCTGACCGTGCTCGGCAACGAGACCGGTGTGTTCATCTGGGGCGTCGTCGCCGCGCTGGGCCTGACCGCGCTCCTGACAGCGTCCGAGATCGCCTACGACGTGATGCGGATCGTCGGTGCTGTCGTACTCGTCGCCTTCGGCGTCCAGGCGCTGCGCCAGGCGCGCCGCTCCAAGGGGGCCGCGGACGACGGCGGCTGGGAGAGCACCGGCAGGACCGGCTGGGCCGCCTACCGCGCGGGACTGCTGCTCAACCTCGCCAACCCCAAGGCGGCCGTCTTCGCCATGTCCTTCCTGCCGCAGTTCGTCCCCGAGGGCGCCCCGCACCTGCCCACCATGGTCGGGCTCGCCGCTCTCTGGGCGGTCTATGAGATCGGCTACTACGGCCTCTACGTGTGGTTCGTCGGCAGGCTGCGGGCCGTGCTGTCCCGCGCGGGCGTGCGCCGACGCCTCGAACAGGTCTCCGGAGGCGTGCTGCTGCTCCTCGGCGTCCGGATGGCCCTGGAGAGCTGACGTACGGCTGCCTGGGGAACTGACGCGGGAGCGGCTGCCTTCCGGCTCCGCGCGAAAGACATGTCGATCGGCTCGCGCGCCCCTCTCCGGCCGGGCAGGATGCTGCCCAAAGACCATCACCCGCCCAGGGAGGCCCGGAATGACCGGCACCGCAGCGCCCTTCGTCGCCGACGACTACAGGGCCCGCATGCAGCGCGCGGCACGGTCGGCCGCCGAGGCCGGACTGGCCGGACTCCTGGTGGCGCCGGGGCCGGACCTGGTGTGGCTCACCGGCTACGCGCCCACCGCCACCACCGAACGGCTTACCCTGCTGGTCCTCGCGCCCGGACAGGACCCCGTCCTCGTCGTTCCCACCCTAGAGGCCCCGGACGCGGCCAACGCCGCCGGCGCGAGCGCCCTGAGCCTGCGCGACTGGACCGACGGCAAGGACCCCTACGCCGTCACCGCGGCCCTCCTGGACGCCGCCGGCCGCTTCGGTATCAGCGACAACGCCTGGGCCATGCACCTGCTGGGCCTGCAGAAGGCGCTGCCCGGAACCTCGTACGCATCACTCACCGAGGCCCTGCCGATGCTCCGGGCCGTCAAGGACCAGGCGGAGCTGGAGCTGTTGGCGGCCGCGGGAGCGGCCGCTGACGCAACGTTCGAGGAGATCCGGAAGGTTCCCTTCGGCGGCCGCCGGGAGTCCGAGGTCGCCGCCGACCTCAGCCGGCTGCTGATCGAGCACGGGCACACACAGGTGGACTTCACCATCGTCGCCTCGGGACCGAACGGCGCCAACCCGCACCACGAGGTCGGCGACCGGATCATCGAACGCGGCGACATGGTCGTCCTCGACTTCGGCGGCCTCAAGGACGGCTACGGCTCCGACACCTCCCGTACGGTCCACGTCGGCGAACCCACCGACGAGGAGCGCAGGGTCCACGACCTGGTGCGCGCGGCCCAGGAGGCGGGCTTCGGGGCGGTACGGCCCGGCGTGCCCTGTCAGGAGGTCGACCGGGCCGCCCGCGCGGTCATCGCCGACGCCGGTTACGGCGAGTACTTCATCCACCGCACCGGGCACGGCATCGGCGTCACCACGCACGAACCGCCGTACATGATCGAGGGCGAGGAACAGCCCCTCGTCCCGGGCATGTGCTTCTCCGTGGAGCCCGGCGTCTATCTGCCGGGCCGTTTCGGGGTACGCATCGAGGACATCGTCACGGTCACCGAGGACGGCGGCCGCAGGCTCAACGACACCACCCGCGAGATGGTCATAGTGGACTGACCGAGCCCAAGAGCCCACCACCCATCGAGTGACTACGGCGCGACCATGACCCAGGCACCGACACCCACCGCGGACACGGTCCGCCGGCTGGTCCGTACCCTGCTCAAGGACAGCCCGCCCGGCGCGGCCGGAACCGGCGGGCCCGAAGTCAGGCCCGTCGCCGAGGGCGGCGAGCACTCCACCTGGTGGGTCGGCACCCGGCATGTGCTGCGTCTCGCCGACGACCGAGAGGCCTCCGTCCGCAGGCGCCGCGAGCTGCGCCTGCGCGACCTGGTCCGCCCGCACGTCCCGGTCGCGGTGCCGACCAGCGTGGCGCAGGGCGAGTGGGCGCCCGGGCTGGCCTACACCCTGGACACCAAGGTGCCCGGCGGCTCGGCGGAGGAGCACGACGTGTCCGCCGTCGGCGAGGCCGACCTGGCCGGGCTGCTCACGGGGCTGCGCGAGGTGCCGCTACGGCAGGCCGAGGCGCTCGGTGTCCCGCGGGTCGCCCCGCGCTCCCTGGAGGCGCTGCGCCGGGAGGCCGGACGGGCCGCCGAACTTCTGCACGCGGCCGACGAGTTCGACCCGGCCCGGCTCCAGCAGCTCACCCCGCCCGCCGCGGTCCAGCTCGCCGCGCAACCCGGCAGCGCGGTCCTCGTGCACCACGCCCTGACCGGTGAGCACCTCGTCGTCAGCGCCGACGGCCGGGTGCGTGGTGTCCTCGACTGGACCGGCACGGTCGTCGGCGACCCCGCCGAGGACATCGCGGGCCTCGCGCTCGCCGTCGGCTCACCCGCCGCGGTCCGCGCCGCCACCCTCGCCGGCTACGGCGCCCGCCCCTGTCTGCGCGGCCTGTGGCTGGCCCGCTGCGACACCGTGATCCGTCTCGCGGCACACCTCGAAGGCCGCGAGGGCGCATCCCTGAGCCTGCTGAGGGCCCGCCTCGGGCGCGCCTGGGAGGCGATCCTGCTGGAGCGGGTCACGGAGCTGCGGGACGAGGAGACGGACGAGGCGGGGTTGTAGGCGGGGCGTTGTGGGCGGGGAGTTGTAGGCGGGGAGTTGTAGGCGTCTCCACCTGGTCTTTTCCACCCTGCTTCCACCCGGGGGTCGAGGTGTCGAGGGGCGCCGGAGCCGGACAGTCGATGCATGACGATCTCCGACTGGCTCAGCCGGGGGCGGCGGCCCTGTGGGTGGTCAGCATGGGCTTCCGGCTCGGCTTCGGGGTGTGATGCTCCCACGCCTCCGGCGGGGCGCACGTGGCCCGCTTCTCCGTCGATCACGACATCACCGGCGGACAGGCGTGGGTGGCCGACCTGCTCCTCGTGGCCTTCGGGGAGGTCGTCGTCCGTCTCGCCGTCATCCCGTGAGAAGGGTGAACCGGGCGGAGCGCAGGTGAGCCCGGGGAGCCACGCCACCGATGCCCCCAGGTCACGCCTGCAGCAGCACCACGCACGACTCCCCGGGCACATGCAGCACCCCGTCCGCGCCCGGCGCCTCCACCGGCTCCCAGGCCGCCAGGACCTGCGCCTCGCGGGGACCCAGCGGGATGGCGGCGGGCGACTTCGCGAGGTTCACGGCCACTCGGACGTCCCCGCGGCGGAAGGCGAGCCAGCGCTGGTCCTCGTCGTGGGCGACCTTGGTGTCGGCGAGGTCGGGGTCGGTGATGTCGGGCTGTTTGTGCCGCAGCGCGAGGAGCCGGCGGTACCAGGCCAGCACACGCGCGTGGGGCTCGCGTTCGAGCTCGGACCAGTCGAGGCAGGAGCGGTCCCGGGTCGCCGGGTCCTGCGGATCGGGCACGTCCTCCTCGGCCCACCCGTGCTCCGCGAACTCCCGCCGCCTGCCCCGCCGTACGGCGTCGGCGAGCTCGGGATCGGTGTGGTCGGTGAAGAACTGCCAGGGGGTGCCCGCCGCCCACTCCTCGCCCATGAACAGCATCGGGGTGAAGGGCGCGGTCAGCGTGAGGGTCGCCGCGCAGGCCAGCAGGCCGGGGGAGAGGGACGCGGCCAGCCGGTCGCCCTGGGCGCGGTTGCCGACCTGGTCGTGGGTCTGGGTGTAGCCGAGCAGCCGGTGCGCCGCCGCGCGCGTACGGTCCAGCGGGCGCCCGTGGGCACGGCCGCGGAAGCTGGAGTAGGTGCCGTCGTGGAAGTAGCCGCCGGTCAGCGTCTTGGCGACCGCCGCGAGGGGAGCGCGGGCGAAGTCGGCGTAGTAGCCCTGGGACTCGCCCGTCAGTGCGGTGTGCAGGGCGTGGTGGAAGTCGTCGTTCCACTGCGCGTGCAGGCCGAGACCGCCCTGCGCGCGGGGCGTGACGAGCCGGGGGTCGTTCAGGTCCGACTCCGCGACCAGGAACAGCGGCCGCCCCAGGTCGGCGGAGAGGGAGTCGACGGCCGTCGACAGCTCCTCCAGGAAGTGGCACGCGCGTGTGTCCGCCAGCGCGTGCACGGCGTCCAGGCGCAGTCCGTCGATCCGGTAGTCCCGCAGCCAGGAAAGGGCACTGCCAAGGAGGTAGGCGCGTACTTCGTCGGAGCCGGGCGCGTCCAGGTTGACCGCGGAACCCCAGGGGGTGTGATGGGTGTCGGTGAAGTACGGCCCGAAGGCGGGCAGGTAGTTGCCGGACGGCCCCAGATGGTTGTGCACCACGTCCAGGACCACTCCGAGGCCCAGTTCGTGGGCCCGGTCGACGAAACGCTTGAGAGCCTCGGGACCGCCGTAGGGCTCGTGCACGGCCCACAGGGAGACGCCCTCGTAACCCCAGCCGTGCCGACCGGGGAAGGGGCACAGGGGCATCAACTCGACGTGGGTGACGCCGAGTTCGACGAGGTGGTCGAGGCGGGCGGCGGCCGCGTCCAGGGTGCCCTCACGCGTGTACGTGCCCACATGCAGTTCGTAGAGGACCGCGCCCGGCAGTGGACGGCCCGCCCACCGCGTACGCCAGGCGTAACGCTCGTGCTCGACGACCGCGCTGAGCCCGTCCGGGCCGTCCGGCTGACGGCGCGAGCGTGGATCGGGCAGTACCGGGCCGTCGTCCAGCGCGTAGCCGTACCGGGTGCCGTCCCCGGCCTCCGCTTCTGCCCACCACCATCCCGCGCGCTCCGGATCGCGCTCCAACGCGTGCGTGGCGCCCTCGCAATGGAGCGTCACTCGGCCGGCCTTCGGTGCCCACACCTCGAACTGCACGGACGGTCCCCTTCGTCTGCTCACCGTGATGTAGCCCGTCCATGGTGCGTCAAACGAGATCAATCCGCCTTTGAATCTTGCCCTTTGCGACAGGTGTCGTCAGGTGCGCGCGTGTGGCGGCCGTTGTCTCGTTTTCTGGACACCCGGGGTTCACTGCCCGACAATCACGAACGTGACGTCGTCCTTCGAGTTCAACACGTACCCCGCGCGGCTGTCCGACGTGGAGCGCGACAAGGCGCTGAAGGTGCTCCGTGACGGCGTCGCCATGGGCCGCCTGTCGCACGACACGTTCGTCCGCCGGATGGAACTGGCCCTCATCGCCCGCCGGTCCGACGAACTCGCCGCGCTCACCGCCGACCTGCCCCAGGAGAGCCGGGTCTCGCGCCTGGTGTTCGGCACCGTCGAGGCGGTCTCCGGCTTCACCGTACGGCTGCGCAGGGCGTGGCAGGCCGAGCGCCTGCCCAAGCTGCTGCTGCCGCATCCCGGCAGTGGCCACGCGCTGCGGATCGGCCGGGACCCGGCCAACGGCCTGCGGCTGACCCACGAGACGGTCTCCCGGGTCCACGCCGAACTCAGCCGCCAGGGCGGCATGTGGGTACTGCGGGACCTGGGGTCCACCAACGGCACCACGGTCAACGGCCGGAGGGTCATCGGTGCCGCCGTCGTCCGTGAGGGCGACCAGGTCGGGTTCGGCCAGATGGCCTTCCGGCTCGCGGTCAACTGAGCCCAACCTCACCTCTGGCCTGGGCTTTACGTGCTGTCGCGGCCCAAAGCCCTTTCCGTCGCGTGGTGTTGACGTACCCCTCAAGTCGTGACTGACTGTGCGTACACCATGCACACCAGGTGAACCGACGGCACCACATTGTGGAGGTGTGCCCTGCCGCCCCTCCTCCGCTACCCGACCGTCGACGAGCTCGGCGCCCGGGCCGCAGCGCTCGTCGCCCGCCATCCCGCGGACGCCCGGCTGCGCCGGGTCGGCACCTCCCGCGCGGGCAACCCGATGTGGCTGCTCTCCGTCGGCCACGGCAGCCGCCAGACACTCGTCGTCGCGGGACCGCACGCCAACGAGCCGGTGGGCGGCGGCTCCGTCCTCAGACTCGCCGAGCGGACCCTGACCGACCCCCGGCTCACCGTCGGGGCCGACGCCACCTGGAACCTGCTGCTCTGCCTCGACCCGGACGGTCTGCGTCGCAACGAGGGCTGGCTGCGCGGCCCGTACGCCCTCGACCGCTACTTCCGGAACTTCTTCCGGCCCGGCTTCGGCGAGCAGCCGGAATGGCTGCCCGACGGCGCGGAGGCCGCCGCGCTCCCGGAGACCCGCACCCTCCTCGCCCTCCAGGACGAACTGCGGCCCTTCCTGCAGTGCTCCCTGCACGGCGTCGACGTCGGCGGCGGCTTCGTCGAACTCACCCGCGACCTGCCAGGGATCGCCCGGCGCGTCGCCCACACCGCGGCCCGGCTACGCGTCCCGCGCGAGGTCGGCCCCTACGACACCCTGTACTGGCCGTGTCTCGGGCCCGCCGTCTACCGGATCCCGCCGCCCCGCCGCGGCGACCTGGCCGCCGCCATCACCGAGGCCGCCGTCGAGTCGACCTGGTACCACCCGCACCGCTACGGCACCGTGACCGCCGTCGTCGAGTCGCCCATGTGGGGCGTGGCCGCCGTCGAGGACGGCAGCACGCCCGCCGACGCGGCCGCCGTGCTGCGCACCGTCAGCCACGCGCTGCGCCGCGACGCGCGGCTCCTGGAGGACGTCCTGGCACGGATCCGCCCGTACGTCTCGGACGTCCCGGACGCGGCGCGGCTGATCGCCCCGGTCGAGGACTACTTACTGGTCGGCCCCGGACTCGCCGACGCCTGGGACCCCGACGTCGCCGACGGCAGCCGCCCGTTGCCGCCGCTCAGCACCGGCCACCTGGCCGCCCTGCGCATCGCGGGGCGCCGCCTCGCCCTGCGCACGGCGGGACTCCTGCACCAGCTCGTGATCTGCGCGGGCACCGACCCGGCCGGTGCGCTGCCGGAACTGGACCGGCTCATCGACACCTGGTGCGCCGACTACCGCGACGGCTTCGGGGCACGCTGGATCCCGGTGCCGCGCCAGATCGAGTACCAGTCCCGGGTCGTGCTCGCCGCGTTCGAGCTCGCCGCACGGCACGCGCCCGCGTGCTCCCGTTCGGGTGAGCCGGAGTGGGGACCCGAGGCCGCGGTGCCGATGCATTGGGAATGACGTACACGATCACAGCGACAGCAGTACGGCGGACGGCACGCGCGGGTCTGACGGTGGCCGCCGCCCTCCTCCTCGCCGCGGCTACGCCCGCGACGGCCGGGTCCTCCGACGGCGGCGACCATCTCTACCTCATGGTCACCAAGGGCGACGGCCGCTCCAGCGACACCCGCGGCACCCTCCTGCTGTGCGACCCGCCCCAGGGCCACGGCCGAGCCGCCGAGGCCTGCGCCCAACTCGACGCCGTCGGCGGCGACCTCGACGCCCTGCCGCCCTCCGACATCCGGTGCCCGATGATCTACGCGCCGGTCACCGCCCAGGCCCGCGGAGCGTGGAACGGCAGGCCGGTCGAGTACCGGCACACCTTCTCCAACGGATGCGTGATGGCGGCGCGCACCGGGGCGGTCTTCGCGCTGGAGAGCTGACGCGCGCGGCGTTGTCGTGCGGCGCTGCACGCGCGCGTGGAGCGGCCTCAGTCCGCCCGCTCGCGCGCGTGCAGCGCCACCGTCACGACCGTGCGGGCCTGGTGCTCGACCTGGTGCTCCAGCGGCACCCAGCGGGCCCGGAAGCGATCGGCGAAGGCGTCGCTCCAGGCCCTGACGAGTCGTTCGAGACGCGGTGCCGCGCGGTCGTCGGTCTCCCGCAGGACCCGCAGCAGCATGGCCGCCGCCCGCAGCGGCAGCCGCCGCGAGAACGCGTCCACGCTGCCGATGTACGCCCTGGTGTCATCGGCGGGAGGCGTGCGGATCCAGTCGGCGGCCAGCCCCGGCACCAGCTCCAGGCCCCACGTCGCGGCCCGCAGCAACGGCCCGTCGGCCCCCTCAAGACGCGGCCGCGCCTCCGCCAGCACCCGGTCCACCGCCCGCGACTCCCGCAGCAGCCGGTCCGCCAGCCGCCGCACCGCCGCCGCCGGAGCCGGATGCGGAGCCGGGTCGTCCACCAGGTCGCTCGCCCACATCGGCACCTCGACGACCGCGGTCAGACCGCCGTAACGGTGCGCGTGGTACCAGGTACTGAGCCGTGCGTCGTCCGGCATGCTCGGGTACGCCGCCCCCGCGCCCGGCGCCGGCATCACATGCACCCCGGGCCCGGACGCGGGCCATCCCGCGGCGTCCGAGGCGCCCGTCTCCACCGGGATGTGCAGCTCCGCCGCGGAGCGGGCGAACGGCTCGGCGAGACCGGGGACGTCCTTCGTCAACTGCACCCAGCTGCCGCCGAGATCGGTGCCGTGCAGGGTCACCTGGAGGAAGGGCCGCAGTTCGTCGATCACGCCGGTCAGGGCGCGGGTCTCGGGCGGCAGCCGGTCGGGCGGCAGCATCGACGGCGCCCACTCCGGCTGCTCCTCGCCCGCCGGCCGGAAGAAGCCGAGGTGGTAGTCGAACAGGCTGCGCGGCGCCGGGGTGGCATGGAGGCTGGCCCCGTCGGGGTCCGCGCACAGCAGGAAGTGCCAGGACGTGTCAGACGTCAACTTCCGCTCGACCAGGACCCGTTCGGCCACCGCCAGCGCCGCCGGTCCGCCGGTCGGTTCGTTGGAGTGGGCGCCCGCGACCACCAGGACGGCCCGCCGGGCCCGGCCGATCGACAGCACATGAAGGGGCCTGCCCGCGCGTGAGACCCCCACCTGCCTGAGCCGGCAGATGTCGGGCCGCCGCGCGGCCAACGCTCGCGCGGAGGCGACCAGTTCGGTCAGCGTGGGGTAGCGCAGCTCCGGCAGGAGACTCACCCCCGACACGTCCGACCGCCTTCGCAATCCGCAGTACCCCACGGCCTGGTTGAGCTGTCAAGCACGTCATGGGGGAGGCTCCGGGGGGCGCCCAGAAGCAGGTGAAGGCAGCCGGTAGAGCCGTAGGTGCCAGCGGGGTGGCCCGCGCCCCTCCGGCCGGGCACCGAGCCGCCGCGCATTGCCGGCGCAGCCCTGACGTGACTCAGTGCGCCGCCCCGTCCGTCGTGCGCTCCCGCTCACTCGCGTTCCGACTTCACCCGTCCGTGCGTTCCAGCAGCGCCACCGGTGACTCCCCCAAGAGCTCCTCCACGCGCACGTGCCCGGAGAACTCCCGCTCCGGAGCCAGCACGTCGCTCCACACCCCCGGCGGCAGCGGCAGTACCGTGTCCCGCCAGCCGCCCGCCTCCGCCAGCCGCAGCGACAGCCGGGTCACCGCGGTGACCACCTCTCCGGAACGCACGAACGCCGCGCAAAGGGCCGCCGCCGGCCCCTCCGCGGTCAGCGGCGCGTATGTCGCGGCGTCCCCGAACACATCCGGCCGACGTCGGCGCAGCCGTAGCGCCGCGGCCGTGAGTGCGCCCTTGTCGCCGGAGTCCTCCGGCGGGAACCGCACCGGCCGCCGGTTGTCCGGGTCCACCAGCGCCAGATACTCGCCCTCCGTGCCCTGGTACACGTCCGGTACGCCGGGCATCGTCAGCTGCACCAGGGCCGCGCCCAGCACGTTCGCCCTGATGTGCCGCTTCAGCCGTTCCCGCAGCTCCGCCACCTGCTCGCCCTGCGGCCCGCACGGCCCGGCCGCGACGAACGCCGCCACCGCCTCCTCGTAGGCGGGCTCCTGCTCCGTCCAGCTCGTGTACAGCCCCGCTTCGCGCACATGCTTGAGCAACGCCTCACCCACCCGCTCCCCAGCCGCCGGACCGAGCCCGAAGACGGTCTGCCAGGCCGCCCACGCCACCTGCGCGTCCGGCACGCCCTCGCCGGTGCGCGTCACCTCGGCCAGCGTGTCCGCCCACCACTCGGGGCACTCGGTGAGCACGGCCAGCGCGGCCCGTACGTCGGCACTGCGCTTGGTGTCGTGCGTCGACACCACGGTCCCCGTCACCGGCCAGTCGCGCTGCACGCGCGCGCAGTAGGCATGGAACTCCTCGGGGGAGACGGCCGGGCTCCCGGGGTTCCCGCCCACCTCGGTCGCCGACAGCAGTGGCACATACCGGTAGAACGCCGTGTCCTCCACCGACTTGGCCCGCAGCGCCGACGAGGTCTGCGCGAACCGCGTCCGGAACTCCACCCGCTCGGCACTCTCACCGAACCGCCCCAGCACCAGATCCCGGACGACGTCGACGGCGCCCGCCTCCTCCGGCACCACGAAGGCGAGCCGGGCCTCGGCCGCGGCCTCCTCGGTGACGACGGCGGCGGCGTCCGAGGAGCCGTAGGGCCGGTAGACCTCCATCCGCACCAGCAGCTCCTGGAGCGCGACCCGCAGGGCCCAGGGCGCGCGGTCGCGCAGGTCCGGTTCCGGGGACACGGCACACACGCGTGCCGCCACCCGCGTCAGCCGCTCGGTCTCGGCGGCCAGCTCGTGCGTGATCACCTTGTACGCCGCCCGCCGTACCGTCGCCGCCCAGTCGCCGCCGCGGTCCGTCTGCGGGGCCGCGAACCGCCGGTACTGTCCGAGGAGTTCCCCGAACCCCGCCGGGTCCGTGAACAGCCCGTCGATGTGCCTGAGGGCGTCGTACCCGGTCGTGCCCGCCACCGGCCACGAGGCGGGCAGCTGCTCCCCGTCCGCGAGGATCTTCTCGACGACCGTCCAGCGGCCGCCGGTCGCCTCGTGCAGCCGCTGGAGGTAGGTGTCGGGGTCGGCGAGGCCGTCGGGGTGGTCGATCCGCAGGCCGTCCACCACGCCCTCGTGCAGCAGCTGGAGGATCTTGGCGTGGGTGGCCTCGAAGACCTCCGGGTCCTCGACCCGCACCCCGATCAGCTCCGAGATGCTGAAGAAGCGTCGGTAGTTGAGCTCCGTACGGGCCAGCCGCCACCACACCGGGCGGTACCACTGCGCGTCCAGCAACTCCGGCAACGGCAGCTCCTCGGTGCCCTCGCGGAGCGGGAACTCATGGTCGTAGTAGCGCAGCACCTTCCCGTCTACCGTGAGGTTGCCGAGCTCCGCGCCGGCCGGCTGCCCCAGCACCGGCAGCAGCACCTGGCCGCCCTGCGCCTCCCAGTCGATGTCGAACCAGCGCGCGTACGGCGACTTCGGGCCCTCGCGCAACACCTCCCACAGGGCGCGGTTGTGGCGCGGGACCATCGCCATGTGGTTCGGCACGATGTCCACCACCAGGCCGAGCCCGTGCTCCCGCGCGGTGCGCGCCAGCGCCCGCAGCCCGTCCTCGCCGCCCAGCTCCTCGCGCACGCGCGCGTGGTCCACGACGTCGTAGCCGTGCGTCGACCCCGGGACGGACTCCAGGACCGGGGACAGGTGCAGATGCGAGACCCCGAGCGAGGCCAGGTACGGCACGGCAGCCGCGGCGGCCCCGAACGGGAACTCGGGCTGCAGCTGCAGCCGGTATGTGGCCGTCGGGACCGCCGGGTCGGGTCGCTCAGATGTCATGCCAACCTACGTACCCGCCCTGCCGCCTTTCGTGCCATCGCGTGCTCCATGTGCCCTCTCCTAGACCGGCCGCTGCAGCACCGTCAGGCTGCGGTCCACCAGGGTCAGCCGGTCCCCGGCCTGTACCTTCGCCCCCGTGCCCGGCGGTACCCCGTCCGGGCGGGCGGTGTCGACCACGACCTGCCACTGCCGGCCGTGGTTGACCGGCACCACGAACTCCAGCGTCTTCGGCGAGGCGTTGAACATCAGCAGGAACGAGTCGTCGCTGATCCGCTCCCCACGGGGGCCGGGCTCGGAGATCGCGTTGCCGTTGAGGAACACCGACAGCGCCGAGGCCTGCGCCCGGTCCCAGTCCCGCTGGGCCATCTCCTTGCCCTCCGGAGTGAACCAGGCGATGTCCGACAGCTCGTCGTGGGTGCCCTCCACGGGCCGCCCGTGGAAGAAGCGGCGGCGCCGGAAGACCGGGTGGTCCTTGCGCAGCCACACCATCGCGCGCGTGAAGTCGAGCAGCTCGCTGCCGAGCCCGGTCCCGTCCTCGCCGGCCTCCGGCCACTGCACCCAGGCCAGCTCGCTGTCCTGGCAGTAGGCGTTGTTGTTGCCGCGCTGGGTGCGCGCCACCTCGTCGCCGTGACTGATCATCGGCACGCCCTGGGACAGCATCAGCGTGGCGATGAAGTTGCGCATCTGCCGGGCCCGCAGCTCCCGCACGGCGGGGTCGTTCGTCTCGCCCTCCGCCCCGCAGTTCCAGGACCGGTTGTGGCTCTCGCCGTCGCGGTTGTCCTCGCCGTTGTCCTGGTTGTGCTTGTCGTTGTACGAGACGAGGTCGCGCAGGGTGAAACCGTCGTGGCAGGTGACGAAGTTGATGGAGGCGAGCGGCCGCCGCCCGTCGTCCTGGTAGAGGTCGGAGGACCCGGTGAGCCGGGACGCGAACTCCGCGAGCGCGCGATGCTCACCCCGCCACACGTCCCGTACGGTGTCGCGGTACTTGCCGTTCCACTCGGTCCACAGCGGCGGGAAGTTGCCCACCTGGTAGCCGCCCTCACCGACGTCCCACGGCTCGGCGATCAGCTTCACCTGGGAGACCACCGGGTCCTGCTGCACCAGGTCGAAGAACGACGACAGCCGGTCCACCTCGTGGAACTGCCGGGCCAGGGTGGCCGCGAGGTCGAAGCGGAAACCGTCCACATGCATCTCGGTGACCCAGTACCGCAGCGAGTCCATGATCAGCTGGAGGACGTGCGGGGACCGCATGAGCAGGGAGTTCCCGGTGCCCGTGGTGTCCATGTAGTAGCGGGGATCGTCCGTGAGCCGGTAGTACTGCGGGTTGTCGAGGCCCTTGAAGGACAGCGTCGGCCCCAGATGGTTGCCCTCGGCCGTGTGGTTGTAGACCACGTCCAGGATGACCTCTATGCCGGCCTCGTGCAGCGCCCGGACCGCCGACTTGAACTCCAGGACCTGCTGGCCCCGGTCGCCCCAGGAGGCGTACGCGTTGTGCGGGGCGAAGAAGCCGATGGTGTTGTAGCCCCAGTAGTTGTTGAGGCCCATGTCGACCAGGCGGTGGTCGTTCACGAACTGGTGGACCGGCATCAGCTCCAGCGTCGTGACGCCGAGCTCTACCAGGTGCTCGATGATCGCCGGGTGCGCGAGCGCGGCGTAGGTGCCGCGCAGCTCCTCCGGAAGCCCCGGGTGCCGCATCGTGAGGCCCTTGACGTGCGCCTCGTAGATCACCGTCTCGTGGTACCCGATCCGCGGCCGCCGGTCGTCGCCCCAGTCGAAATACGGGTTGACCACGACCGACGTCATGGTGTGCGGCGCCGAGTCGAGGTCGTTGCGCTTGTCGGGCGAGTCGAAGTGGTAGCCGTACACCTCCTCGCCCCAGCGGATCGAACCGCTGATCGCGCGCGCGTACGGGTCGAGCAGCAGCTTCGACGAGTTGCAGCGCAGGCCGCGCTCAGGCGCGTACGGGCCGTGCGCGCGGAAGCCGTAGCGCTGTCCGGGCATCACGCCGGGCAGATACGCGTGCCGTACGAACGCGTCGCTCTCCCGCAGTTCCACCGCCGTTTCCGAGCCGTCGTCGTGCAGCAGACACAGCTCTACTCGGTCCGCGGCCTCCGTGAAGACCGCGAAGTTGGTACCGGCGCCGTCGTACGTGGCACCGAGTGGATACGCCTCTCCAGGCCAGACCTGCATGCGACGACTCTTTCAGGTGTCCCGCGCCGCGTGTGGCGCCTTGGCCCCGAGTGTCCACGAAAGTGAGGGAACCACCTATGACTTACGTCCCTCTTACCGATCGACCAGTGCACAGGGCGATCACAGGATCGGTCCGTGCCGAACCATTGGGGCAGACACGTACTCCCGGAGTCATGGGGGGAGTAGGGGGAAGATGTGCGCAAGATAGTGCACCGCCACCTCGGGAAAGTGGTGGCAGGTGCGGCCATCGCGGTGGCCGGGACCGCCGTGATGATCGGGATCACCCTGCCGGGCACGGCGGGGGCTGACGACACGGGAACCGGCAAGGCGGCCGCGGGACAGTCCGCGGCGCAGGCCGGACAGGGCCAGGACGGGGCCGTCGCGCCCGGGGTCGTCGAGCAGGCCCCGGCCGCCGAGGGCGACAAGGGCAAGGGCCGCGACCCGCTCACCGACGACGAGATCCAGCGGGTCGAACAGATCGCCGTGAACCGGCAGATGCTCAACGCCACCGAGGACGTGGAGGGCGAGCGCGGCCCCGAGCGGCTCACCGTCGACCTCGCCGACCCCAAGGCCGACGAACTGGACGACCCGGACGCGCCCCGGCGCGCGGTGGTGACGCTCTACGACTACCGGGACGACACCCTCGTCACCAAGACCGTCGACCTCGACACCGGCAAGGTCGACGCGACCGGCACCCAGCACGGCGTCCAGCCGCCGCTGAGCAGCGCCGAGTACGCCGAGGCGGCGAGCCTTCTGATCGCCGACCCGCTGGGCGCGGACCTGAAGGCCGACTACAAGGACGCCACCGACAAGGAACTCACCGACCCGAACCAGCTGCTGCTCACCGGCGCGGTGTACCGGGCGGTGCCGGGCGGCCAGCCCGCCGTGCTCGACCAGTGCGGCGAACACCGCTGCGTGCGGCTGTTCCCGAAGGTGAAGAACGGCCCCTGGATCGACGCCAGGTCCTTCGTGATCGATCTGAGCGCCCGCAAGGTCGCCAAGCTCGGCAGCTGAGCCTGCTCCACTCCGTCCACTTTTCCCACCTGCTCCTTCCGCAAGGGAGTCATTTCTTCATGCGTGTCAACAGAATCAGCCGCGCGCGCAGGCACGCGGCCCTCGGCGTGTCCGTGGCCGCGCTGGCCGCCGGTGTCACGACCGGTGCGGGACCCGCCGCCGCCCAGCCGAAGGCCGCCGCCGCGGCGGCCGCGGAGTGCAGCACCGCCTACAAGATCGAGCAGAAGCTCTCCAGCGGCACGACCTGGCGGATGTGCTGGCGCTACGACAGCAAGGCCGGGCTCGTCCTTGAGGACATCTCCTACCAGCCCAAGGGCGAGGCCTCGCCCATCAAGGTCCTCAACAGCGCCCGGCTCGGCCAGATCCACGTCCCCTACGACGACGGCAGCGTCGAGTACGACGACCTGACGGGCTTCGGCTTCGCGCAGGGGCTGATGAACCTGGACCCGGGCGAGTGCCCCGGCGGCACCATAAAGAGCGTCAAGGTCCCGGACGCCTGGGATCCGGAGCACCCGAACGTCAACGGTCTGTGCACCACGACCCGCTCCCGCGGCCACGCCTACCGCATGCAGGGCGACAGCGCCAACAAGGTCTACCAGGCCCAGGGCAAGGACCTGCTGGTCTACTCGGTCAACCAGGTCGGCTGGTACGAGTACATGACCGAGTGGCGCTTCCAGGACGACGGCACCGTCACGATGAACCTGGGCGCGACCGGCAGCCTCTCCTACTACGACTACGACGCCGGCGACGGCCGTGGCTGGCCCATCGGCAAGGGTCCCCGCGCCCAGGCCACCAGCCACAGCCACAACGCCTTCTGGCGCCTGGACTTCGCCCTCGACGGCTCCTCCAAGAACCGGGTCGAGCAGTACGACTCGACGGTCACCGCGGCCGCCCAGGGCCAGCAGGCGCCCACCACCAAGACCACCCGCACGCCGGTCACCAAGGAACTCGCCGGCGACGCCAAGAGCTACCGCTGGTGGCGCATGGTCAGCGCGGTCGGCAAGAACAAGGACTGGCACCCGCGGTCGTACGAGATCGTCCCCGGCCCGAGCACCAAGTACCCGGGGCGCGGCTTCACCAAGCACGACGTGTACTTCACCGAGTACAACGAGTGCGAGCAGTTCGCCAGCAACAACACCGGCAACTGCGGCGCCGGAGCAGGCAAGTCCGTCGACAAGTGGGTCAACGGACAGGCCCTCACCCACCCGGTGGTCTGGATGAACGTGGGCTTCCACCACATCGCCCGCGACGAGGACCAGCAGCCGATGCCGGTCCACTGGCAGGGATTCTCCATCGCCCCCAGGGACGTCACGGCTATGAATCCGCTCACTCCGGCCGAGCTCGTCGGGCAGAACGGGCAGTGGACGCCCGGTAGTTGAGATTGACCCTGTCCATCCGGCTGCACCGCCGACCGCTCCCGGAGTACCCTTCCTTGATCGTTGGGTGGGGGCGGACCCTCGGGAGTTCTCGGGGGAGCGGAAGGCGGTGCGTGGGTGGGCTCGGGAGGGCTGGAGTTGCCCCCTGGTGACGAGGGTCACGAGGGGAACTCCTCAGACGCCCCGCCCGGCACGGTGTCCCTGGCACGGCCGATGGACGCGGGAGCGACGATCGGGCCGGAGCTGGACTGGGACGCCGACGCCTGGCGCGAGGTACGTACGCGCGCCCAGCGGGCGGGCCGGGCCTACATCTGGCTGAACCTCGTCGAACAGCGGCTGCGGGCCGTCGTGGCCGCTGTTCTGCGCCCCATCTACGAACCCGTCCACGGCGACGACTGGGTGGTGGCAGCCGCCGGGCCCGCCGGACAGGAATGGGTCCAGCGCGCGGTCGCCGTCCGCGAAGTGAGCCGCCGCAAGGGCTACTTGCTCGACCCCGCCGACGACAATGTGCTCAGCTTCCTCACCCTGCCCCAGCTGCGCGAGCTCATGGTGCAGCACTGGCCGTGCTTCGAGCCCTACTTCGACGAGCGCCGGGACGTCGAACTCGCCCTGGACGAACTGGAAGTCACCCGCAACGTCGTCTCCCGCAACCGCGCCCTGTCCGAGGCGGTCCTCGGCCAGGCCGAGCGCGCCTCCGCCAAACTCCTCGAGATACTCGGCGCCGGCGGCGACGTACCGTCCGCCCGGCGGCTGCCCGTCGACGCGGTCGAGGACCTCGTCGGCGACCGGTACGCCGACGTGGTCGCCGTGCACCAGGACCGGGTGCGGCTGCTGCGCCAGTTCCCCGCGGAGGACATCTTCGGCGGGGCCCGCCGTCTGGACGCCGTCGGCATCGGCCTCAACCTCCTCGTGCAGAACTTCTCCGGCCGCCGACTGATCCGCCTTGCCGAGGCCGGCTGCCGGGTGCGGCTGCTGTTCCTGAACCCGGCCTCCAGCGCGGTCAAGCGGCGCGAGCGGGAACTGGGCATGAAACGCGGCGAGTTGAGCCGCGCCGTCGAGATGAACATCCTGCACATGCGCCGGGTGCGGTCCCGGCTGCGCGACCCGGGCGCTTTCGAGATCCAGGTCTACGACGAGACCCCGCGCTTCACGGCCTACCTCGTGGACGGCGACGGCTCGGACGGCATAGCGGTCGTGCAGTCCTATCTGCGCCGGTCGAGGGGGATGGAGGCACCGGTCCTCGTGCTGCGCAACGGCAACCGGGTCGTCAAGCCGGGCGATGTGGACGACAGCGGTCTCTTCCCGACCTACCGCGAGGAGTTCGAGATGAACTGGGTGGATTCGCGCCCGGTGTCCTGAACTGTCGCAAGGGGGCAGGGGCGCAGGGTCGCAAAGCGGAATGCGGTCCTCTGATTGTCAGTGGCGCATGGGAAGGTGGAGACCACTGGGGGAAAGCACCACCAAGAAGGGGGACCGCCCATGGGCTGGCACCGAGAGCTGCTGATCGGCTTCGACCTGGAGACCACCGGCACCGATCCGCGCGAGGCGCGCATCGTCACGGGAGCCGTGATCGAGGTCAGGGACGGGCAGCCGATCGGGCACCGGGAGTGGCTGGCGGACCCGGGCGTGGAGATTCCGGCGGACGCCGTCGCGGTGCACGGCATCAGCAACGAACGGGCGGCCACCGAGGGCCGCCCCGCCGACCAGGTCGCCGACGCCATCGCGGACGTCCTGACGAGCTACTGGAGGACGGGCGTCCCGGTCGTCGCGTACAACGCCGCTTTCGATCTGAGCCTGCTCTCCGCCGAACTGCGCCGCTACGGCCTGCCGTCTTTGCGTGAGCGTCTGGGCGGCCTCGATCCCGCCCCGGTCATCGACCCGTACACCATCGACCGCTCGGTGGACCGCTACCGCCGCGGCAAGCGCAACCTCGAAGCGGTGTGCACGGAGTACGGCGTCGCGGTGGACGCCGCCCATGACGCCTCCGCCGATGCCCTCGCCGCGGCCCGGCTCGCCTGTGCGATAGCCGCCCGCCATCCCAAGGTCGCCGCCTTCGGCCCGGCCGAACTGCACCGCCGCCAGATCGAGTGGTACGCGGAATGGGCGGCCGACTTCCAGGGCTTCCTGCGCCGCAAGGGCGACGCGACGGCGGTGGTCGACGGCACATGGCCGCTGCGCGAGTCGGCGGACGAGACAGTGTGAGAGGCAGTCACTCCGACAGGGCGCTCGCGATGGGTTCCACCCGTGGTGCGGTGCCCTCTCCGGCGGGCTGAACCTCGGTGCGGCGCGGGGTGGTTGAGCGATGGGCGCGTTCCACTGACTGCCCCCAGTAGGTACCGGCGATCATCATGACCGCGCCGAGCCCGGTCAGTACGGTGAAGTGCTCGCCGCCCAGAGCGACCCCCACCGCGGCGGCCCAGATCGGCTCCGTGCCCAGCAGCAGACTGGCCCGGCTTGCGGAGGTGCGCTGCACCGCCCAGGTCTGGGCGAGGAAGGCGAACACACTGCAGAACAGGGCGAGATAGAGCAGCTGCGTCCAGGTGGCGGTGCCGGCGTGGGCCAGCGCCGGAAGATCGCGCGCGGCCAAGGGGAGGAACAGGACCGTGCCGACGAGGGTCTGCACGGTCGTGAGGTGCAGCGGCCGTATCGCCCGGCCCGCGGTGAGGCGGCCGACCAGGGCCACATGGCCGGCCCGTACGACCGCGGCACCGAGCATCAGCAGGTCCCCGAGGCGGGGTGCGTGGAAGCCGTTGCCCGCCATGAGGAGCCCGACGGCCAGGACGCACAGTCCGGCGGCGGCGTAGAAGACGGGCGGCAGACCGACGGGGTGACCGGTGCGGTCGAGAAGGGGGGTGAGGACGATGGTCAGGCTGATGATGAGCCCCGCGTTGGCAGCACTGGTGTGGGCGACACCGTAGGTTTCGACGACCAGGACGGCGGCCTGGGTGAGGCCGAGCGGGACACCGGCGCGCAGTTCGTCGCGCGTCCACCGGCGCGACGTCCGACCGCGGGAGGCGATGACTCCCAGACAGGCGAACGCGGACAGGGCGTAGCGGGCGAAGAGCACCAGCAGGACAGGGAGAGCGGTCGTCGCTGTCTGGGCGGAGAGATAGCTCGAACCCCAGACGATCGCGACCAGCAGGAGTACCGAGTCGGTACGGCGGGCGTCGGACACCTGCCCACCCTGCACCGAGCCGTCTCTGAAGCCCAGAGCCAGTTCCTTAAACGATCTTTTAGTACTCCTACACTGTCGTGATGGACGAACGACAGCTGAGGGTCCTGCGGGAACTCGGCGAACTGGGCAGCGTGACCGCGGTCGCCGAGGCACTGCTGGTGACCCCGTCGGCGATCTCGCAGCAGCTCAGGCTGCTGCAGCGCTCGGTCCAGGTGCCGCTGACCGAGCGCGACGGCCGGCGGCTGGTGCTCACGGACGCCGGTCAGGCGCTGGCCGGTGCGGCCATCGAGGTGGAGACGGCCCTGGCCCGCGCCCGGCACACGGTCGAGGAGTTCGTGGACCGGCCCGACGGCGAGGTCTCGGTGGCGGCCTTCCACAGCGCGGGCGCGGCGTTCTTCCCGTTGCTGCTGCGCGCCCTGGCCGCCCCCGGCACCCCCGTCCCGAGACTCGCCGACGAGGACGTCCCGCAGGAGGACTTCCCCCGCCTGACCCGCGAGTACGACATCGTCCTGGCCCACCGCCTGGACCACGCCCCGGCCTGGCCGCCCACGGTGTCGGCCACCACGCTCCTGCGCGAACCTTTGGACGTGGCCATGCCCGCCGACCACCCCCTGGCGGCCCAACGCCGGGTGACCCCGTCGGACGTGGCCGACGAGCCCTGGATCACTGTCCACGACGGCTTCCCGGTCATGGCCACCATCGAGGCGATCTCCGCGGCAGCGGGCCGCCGCCTCCACCTGTCACACCGCATCAACGAGTTCGCGGTGGCGGCGGAGGCGGTGGCGGCGGGGGGAGGCCTGGCGCTGATGCCCAGGTGGACGATGCGCCGCCATCCGGCGCTGGTGCTCAGACCCTTGAGCGGCGTACAGGCAAGACGCCACATCGACGCCCTGTACCGCCCGGAGAGAACAGCGAGGAGGGCGGTGCGCACGGTTTTGGCGGAACTGAGGTCGGCGGCACGATCAATCCAAGGGGAAGGTGACTGACTCAGGAGCGCGGGGCTGTGTCGATGTGCGGCTCCGCCGCGTGGGCGCGACCAGCCACATACAACCCGCACCCGCCCACCGGTCAGAACGAATACCACCTCACCGCGTCATCGCCGTCCCGCAAAGACGCCACCCGCCGCTCGAACTCCGCCAACGCCTTGGGATTCGACGCCGCATGCTGCGCAACCCACGCACAACTCGCCGTCTCCCGAGCCCCCCGCAACACCGAACACCCCTCCCACTCCCGCACATCCCACCCATAAGCAGAGGTGAAGGAGTTGTAGGCCTCGGCCGGAAGACCGTACCGATCCCGGGACAGAGCCATCACCACCAGATCGTGCTCCCGCAGATCCGAGGAGAAGGTCTCCAGATCGACAAGAACCGGACCATCAGGCCCGACATGAACATTGCGCGGCAACGCGTCCCCATGAATCGGCCCCGGCTCCAGACGAGGCGTCACCGCAGCCGCCGCCGCAGCGAAACCGTCCCGCCGCTCACGAAGGTACGCCGCGTCAGCGGAGCTGATCGCATCTCCCGCGAGCCGCAACCACCGCTCCACACCGCCCAGCAGCTCACGGCGAGGCAACTCGAAGGACGGCGAGGGAAGCGTGTGCACCACCCGCAGCAGTTCGGCCAGATCCCGCGGCTCGGCGGGCCGTACGGCATCCGGGAGCCGGTGCCACACCGTCACCGGGTGTCCCTCGACCAACCGCGCCTTCGGCTCGGCCGCCCGCACCGCCGGCACCCCCGCCTCCGCCAGCCACACCGCGATGTCCAGTTCGCGCCGCGCCCGGTCCAGCAACTCGGCGTCCCGGCCCACCTTGACGACCAGGTCACCGGCGGCGAACACGGCGTTCTCACCCAGGGCGAGCAACTGCGCCGACCCCGGCAACACCCCCGCCGCGGCCAGTACGTCCCGCGCCCGTGCCTCGTCCATCGTCCGGCCTCCCGGTTCTGACATGTCACGCATGCCCGTGCAGTGCCCACGCGAACGGCGTCGAGTTCACGCCATCGCCCGGCCAGTCTCGCATTCCCACAGGTGGGCCCGTGTGCGCGCTGTCTTGACGGCGCATACCCCCTTCACGACCATGACGGGGGCCCGGGGCAGGAGGGCCGGCACGTCACGAACCGCGCGAAGGAGCCGATTACGTGACCTTGGTGACCGCGACGAAGCGGTCGGCGCAGGGCGCACCGCGCGTCAAGGGGGACCGTCCGCCGTCCGACCGCGGGGCCTGGTTCCTGGTGCTGCCCGCGCTGATCCCGATTCTGCTGCTGAGTGTGGGTCCGCTGTTGTACGGGATCCTGCTGGCCTTCACCGACGCCCAGTCGGGCCGGACCCGGGCCACCCAGTGGATCGGCGGCCTGAACTTCCAGGATCTGCTGCACGACACGCTGTTCTGGGAGTCGTTCCGGATCGGTCTGGTGTGGGCGGTCGGGGTGACCGTCCCGCAGTTCCTGCTGGCGCTCGGCCTCGCCCTCCTGCTGAACCAGGACCTGAAGCTGCGCTGGCTCGCCCGCGCCCTCGCGATCATCCCCTGGGCCATGCCCGAGGTCGTCGTCGGTGTCATGTGGCGGCTCGTCTACAACCCGGACGCCGGCGTCCTCAACGAGACCCTGCGCACCCTCGGCCTCGGTGACGGCCGTGACTGGCTCAGCGGCCTGTCCACCGCCCTGCCCGCCGTGATCGTCGTCGGCGTGTGGGCCGGAATGCCCCAGACGACGGTCACCCTGCTCGCCGGCCTCCAGAACACCCCGCGCGAACTCCATGAGGCGGCCGCGATGGACGGCGCGGGCGCCTGGCGGAGATTCCGCACGGTCACCTGGCCGGCGCTCCGGCCGGTCGCCCTCGCGATCACCGCGCTCAACTTCATCTGGAACTTCAACTCGTTCGCCCTGGTGTACGTGCTGACCAGCGGCGGTCCCGGCGGCCGTACCCGGTTGCCCATGCTCTTCGCCTACGAAGAGGCCTTCCGCTACGGCCAGTTCGGCTACGCGGCCGCGATGGGGTGTGTGATGGTGGCCGTCGTCTCCGTCCTTCTCGCCCTCTTCCTCATGGGCCGCCTCAAGGGAGGTGACGACGCGTGAAGACCAGCACCACCGGCCGCGTCGGCCAGTACGCCGCCCTCCTCGCCTATCTCGTCTTCCTCGCCTTCCCCTTCCTCTGGCTGGTCTCCACCGCCTTCAAGTCACCGCGCGAGCTGGGCAGTCTGCACCCCACCTGGATCCCACGGGACCCCACCCTCGACAACTTCCGCCAGGCCTTCGACGAACAGCCCCTGCTGCGCGCCGCCGGGAACTCCCTGCTCGCCGCACTCGCCGCCGCCGTGATCGCCGTACTGATCGCGACCCCGCTCGCGTACGTCATGGCCCGCCACCGCACCCGGCTCGCGAAGGCGGCCACCGGCTGGGTGGTGGTCAGCCAGGCCTTCCCGCTCGTACTGGTGATCATCCCGCTGTTCCTGGTGCTCAAGAACCTGCGGCTGATCAACTCCCTCACGGGCCTGGTGCTGGTGTATGTCGTGTGGGCGCTGCCGTTCGCGCTGTGGATGCTCGTCGGATACGTCCGTGCCGTGCCGACCGAGCTGGAGGAGGCGGCGGCGGTCGACGGGGCCGGACGGCTCAGGACCCTGGTGTCGGTGACGGCGCCGCTGCTCGCGCCCGGCCTCGTGGCGACGGGACTGTTCGCGTTCATCACCGCGTGGAACGAGTTCTTCTTCGCCCTGGTGCTGCTGAAGACACCGGAGAAACAGACCCTGCCGGTCGTCCTCACCCACTTCATCGGCGCGGAGGGCGTAGCCGACCTCGGCCCGCTCGCGGCGGCCGCCTTCCTCGCCACGCTGCCCTCACTGATCATCTTCGCGATCATCCAACGCCGTATCACGGGAGGCATGTTGGCCGGGGCGGTGAAGAGCTGATGCGCGCACGATGGATCGTGGGAGTTCTCCTGCTGCTCCTTGCGGGATGCACCAACAGCAGCACCACGGAGAACGGCCGTATCACCCTCCGCTTCCAGTCCCTCGCCTGGCAGGAGGAGTCCGTCACCGCCAACAAGGAACTCGTGAAGGAGTGGAACGCGACCCATCCCGGCGTCAAGGTCGAGTACGTGCAGGGGAGTTGGGACAGCGTCCACGACCAGCTGCTCACCGCCTTCGAGGGCGGCGAGGCCCCGGACATCATCCACGACGCCTCCGACGATCTCGCGGACTTCGCCTACGGCGGCTACCTCGCCGATCTGACCGGCCTGCTGCCCCAGCGGCTCACGTCGGACATCCCGCAACGCAGTTGGGAGACGGCCACCTTCGACGGCCGTGTCTACGGCGTGCCCTTCCTCCAGGAACCCCGCGTCCTGATCGCCAACGCCGAGTGGCTGGAGAAGTCCGGCGTACGCATTCCCACGCCCGAACGTCCCTGGAGCTGGGCGGAGTTCCGGCAGATCACGGAACAGCTCAGCGGTGACGGCAGGTACGGCGTGGCCTGGCCGCTCAAGGAGCCCGTCTCCGCGACCCTCAACCTCTCCCTGTCGGCGGGCGGACAGCTCTTCCACCGGGGAGCCGACGGAAAGGTCACCGTCCGCTTCGAGAAGGCCGACCGGACCGTGCCGCGCACCATCCACGACCAGGCGAACACCGACCACAGTGCCTCGCCCACCACGCTCGGCAGCGGCGGCTCCGACACCCTGCCCGGCTTCTTCGGCGGCAAGTACGCGATGGTCCCGCTCGGCTTCTCCTACCGTCAGCAGATCGCGCAGCAGGCACCCGAGGGCTTCCGCTGGCAGGTGCTGCCCGCCCCGGCCGGCGCCGACGGGCTCACCCAGGGCGTCAGCCCGCAGACCCTGTCCGTCGCCGAGGACAGCCCGCACAAGAAGGAGGCCGCCGAGTTCGTCGACTTCCTGCTCCAGCCGAAGAACATGGTCCGGCTGGCGCTGGGGGACTGGATGCTGCCCACCGGAACCGAGGCCCTGAAGGACCCCGCCCTGCGCACCGCCAAGGACGGCTGGGCGACGGGAACCGCCCTCGCCCCGCATCTGCGCCCGGCGCCCGCGCAGTCCGTCCGGGGCTATCCGGAGTGGAAGGACAAGGTCGCCACCCCCGCCTTCCAGGAGTACTACAGCGGTGCGATCGACCTCGGTGAGCTGCGGAAACGGCTGGAGGACGACGGAAATCCAGTGCTCGCCCGGTACCAGCGGTGAAAAACCCGTTGTCCATGCCGACCGGACCGCTCTAGCGTTCCGTCCGTGGCAGCGAACAACGCGATCCGTTTCTCCGGTCTCGGCCGGGGCTTCACGCACTCCGTACGGATGCGGCGTGGCCCCGGAGCCCTGACCGGCCCGGGGAGCCACTTCCGTCGCTGATCACGCGCGGCCGGGTTCGTCCCGCATCCACTCTCCTGTCTTCCGGTCAGGGCCTTCGTCTGCCCTTCTCCCGCTTCCGGAAGACAAGGACCGCAGGCCATGGCCCGCCCCTCGCGCGTCTCGCGCACCCTCTCCCAGAACTTCCTCACCGACCGTGCGGCCGCCGCGCGCCTCGCGAGGCTCGCCGTACCGCACCCGAAAGCCCCGCTCGTCCTCGAAGTCGGCGCGGGCAAGGGCGCGTTGACGGAACTGCTCGCCCCGCGCTGCCGAAGGCTGCTCGCCTACGAGATCGACGAACGGCTCGTCCCGTTGCTCGGTACCCGCGTGGACGGGATGCGCCAAGTCCGGGTTGTCGCGGGGGACTTCCTCGCGGCACGTCCACCCCATGTCCCCTTCTCGGTCGCCGGGAACGTGCCCTTCTCCCGTACCGCCGCGATCGTCGACTGGTGTCTGAGGGCCCCCGCCCTCACCGAAGCGACACTCCTCACCCAGCTGGAGTACGCCCGCAAGCGCACCGGCGACTATGGGAGTTGGACCAAGCTGACGGTGCTGAGCTGGCCCCGTCATGAGTGGCGACTGGTGGGGAGGGTCGGCCGGTACGGCTTTCGGCCCGTGCCGCGCGTGGATGCCGGGATCATCCGGATCGAGCGCCGCCGTTCACCGCTCCTCGCGCCCGGCGACCAGTACGGCTGGCGGCATCTGGTCGAGCTCGGGTTCTCGGGCGTCGGGGGCTCGCTGCATGCCTCCCTGTGCCGGGCCCACCCCCGGCGCCGGGTCGACGCGGCCTTCCGTGCCGCCGGTCTCGACCGGACCGTACTCGTGGGAGCCGTGTCACCCGAGCGATGGTTGCGGCTTCACGAGGTGCTCGCGCCATGAGTCGTTCGTCTGCCGCGCAATCAGGTTGCACGAGACGTCTCGTCTCGTTTAGTCTCCTCCCCATGACCACTCCCTCGCACATCGCGATGTTCTCCATCGCCGCCCACGGCCACGTGAACCCCAGCCTGGAAGTGATCCGCGAGCTCGTGGCGCGGGGGCACCGGGTCACGTACGCCGTTCCGCCGGTGTTCGCCGAGAAGGTCGCCGAGGCCGGGGCCGAGCCGAAGCTCTGGAACTCGACCCTGCCCGGGCCCGACGACGACCCGGCGGCCTGGGGCTCAGAACTGCTCGACTACGTGGAGCGCTTCCTCGCCGACGCCATGCAGGCGTTGCCGCAGCTCGCCGAGGCATACGACGGTGACACGCCGGATCTCGTCCTGCACGACATCACCGCCTACCCGGCCCGCGTCCTCGCCCACCGCTGGGGCGTCCCCGCGATCTCCCTCTCGCCGAGCATGGTCGCCTGGAAGGGCTACGAGGAGGAGGTCCTCGAACCGATGTGGGCCGAGCCCAAGAAGACCGCGCGCGGGCAGGCCTACTACGCCCGCTTCGAGAACTGGCTGAGGGAGAACGGGATCACCGAGCACCCCGACCACTTCACCGGTCGCCCCGACCGCTCCCTCGTCCTGATCCCGAAGGCGCTCCAGTGGAACGCCGACAACGTGGACGATGCCGTCCACACCTTCGTCGGTGCCTGTCAGGGCGACCGCGGCTCCCAGGGGGAGTGGCGGCGGCCGGACTCGGCGGACAAGGTCGTCCTCGTCTCCCTCGGCTCCGCCTTCACCAAGCAGCTCGACTTCTACAAGGAATGCCTCAAGGCCTTCGGTGACCTGCCCGGCTGGCACCTCGTGCTCCAGATCGGCAAGCACGTGGACCCCGCCGAGCTCGGCGCCGTACCGGACAACGTCGAAGTGCGGTCCTGGGTACCGCAGTTGGCGATCCTCAGGCAGGCCGACCTGTTCGTCACGCACGCCGGCGCCGGCGGCAGTCAGGAGGGGCTCGCGACGGCCACTCCCATGATCGCCGTACCGCAGGCCGTGGACCAGTTCGGCAACGCGGACGTGCTGCAGGGACTCGGTGTGGCCCGCCGTATCGACACCGAGAACGCGACCGCAGCGGCGCTCCGGGAGGCTGCTCTCGCGCTCGTGGACGATCCCGAAGTCGCCCGGAAACTCAAGGAGGTTCAGGCCGGTATGGCCCAGGAGGGCGGCACCCGCAGGGCGGCCGATCTCATCGAGGCAGAACTGGCCGCACGCCGGGCCCGGGCATGAGTGAGGGCCCGCTGGCTCCCCGGTGACCAACGGGCCCTCTGTACAAGGGGGTTCAGAACCCTGGGGTCAGACCCTCACGCGCTCACCCTCGTCGTCCCGTGCCGCGGGCGCCGCCACGGCGTCCGCGGCCTCGTCGTGGGTGAGGTCGGGCAGCCGGTTCAGCCACTTCGGCAGGTACCAGTTGCGCTCGCCGAGCAGCGCCATCACCGCCGGGAGCAGCACGCCCCGGATGATCGTCGCGTCGATGAGCACCGCGGCCGCGAGGCCCACGCCCATCTGCTTCATGGACTGCATGGACAGCGTCCCGAAGATCGCGAACACCGCGACCATGATGACGGCTGCGCTGGTGACGACACCGGCCGTGGTGACCACACCGTGCTGGATCGCGTCCTTCGTCGTACGGCCCCGCAGACGCGCCTCGCGGATCCGGGAGACCACGAACACGTGGTAGTCCATCGACAGCCCGAACAGGATCACGAAGAGGAACAGCGGCAGCCAGGTGATGATGGCGCCCACGCCCTCCGCGCCCACCAGGGACGCGCCCCAGCCGTGCTGGAAGACCGCGACGAGAATGCCGTAAGCGGCGCCCACCGACAGCAGGTTGAGCACGATAGAGGTGATCGCGACCGTCAGCGAGCGGAACGACAGCAGCATCAGCACGAAGGCGAAGACCACGACGAACGCGAAGACCGGGACGACCGCTCCGGCCAGCTGGTCGTTGAAGTCCTTGGACCCCGCGACCTGCCCGGTGATCGGCGCCTCGACGCCGTCCACCTTGCCGAGCGTCGCCGGACGGACCTCGTCGCGCAGCTTGTCCAGGCTCTGACCGGCCTTGTCGAGGTCGGAACCGCCCACCAGCGGGACGTACACGAAGGCGAGGTTCTGCGCGTCGTGCAGCTTGATCTCGACCGGGCCGCGCGAGGCGCCCGAGGAGATCGCCCGCTCCTTGAAGTCGGCCAGCGCGCCGGTGACCTCGGGGGCGTTGATGTCGGCCGCCTTGACGACCACCTCGGCTGGCTCGGAACCGCCCGGGAAGGCGTCGTTGACCCGGTTGTAGGTCTGCACGATGGGCAGCGAGTCGCCGAACTCCTGGTCCAGCGTGAGGTTCTGGGTCTTCATGCCGACCGCGGGCGCCGCGATGGCGAGCAGCGCGCCGGCGGCGACGACGACCGAGATGACCGGTCGCGCGAGCACACCCTTGAGCACGGCCGTCCAGAAGCGGCTCTCACGGTTCGCGCCGCCCCGATTGCGACGCAGCCGGCTCTCCGGGTGCAGGAAGGGGATCTTGCCCTTCTCGACCCCTCCGCCCAGCAGCGACAGCAGCGCGGGCAGCACGGTGACCGAGCCGACCATGGCGACCGCGACCACCATCAGCGAGGCCAGGCCCATCGCCTCGAACTCGGCGAGACCGGTGAACAGCATGCCCGCCATCGCCACGCACACCGTGACACCCGAGACGATGATCGCGCGGCCGCTGGTGGCGGCAGCGATCCGCAGGGCCGTCTGCGCGTCCCGGCCGGCCTGCCGCTCCTCGCGCTCACGGCGCAGATAGAACAGGCAGTAGTCGACGCCCACGGCCAGACCGACAAGGAGCATCACGGAGTTGGCGGTGTCGCTCATCGGCATGACATGGCTGACGAGGCCCATCAGACCCATCGTCGCCACGATCGCGCTGACCGCCAGCAGCACCGGCAGCAGCGCCGCGACCAGGGCGCCGAACGCGATGAGCAGGATGCCGAGGGCCACCGGCACCGCGGAGATCTCGGCCTTCTGGAAGTCGTCCCCGAATGCGTCGTCGAACGTCTTCATCATGCTCGCGCCGCCGATCTCCTCGATCCGCAGCGACCCGTGCTCCTTCTGTACCCCCTCGACGGCCTTCAGCACCGGCTCGACCCGCTCGCCCGCGGTGTCCGCCTCGCCGCGCATGTCGAACTGCACGAGCGCGCTGCGGCCGTCCTTGGAGATCGTGTTCGTGTCGTACGGCGAGGTCACGTCCGTGACCTCGCCGGTGCCCTCGACGGCCTTCACGACCGCGGCGACGGCGGCCCGGAAGTCGGCGTCGGTCGCCTTGCCACCGCTGTCCTTGGCCTGGATCAGCACCGTCTCACTGGCGGGCTCGTCGATCCCGGCGTCCTCGATGATCTTCGCGGCGGTGTGGGTCTCCCCCTTGAGCTGGTCGCTGTCCTTGACGTCGACCCGGCCGGCCGCCGAGCCGAGCCCCATGGCCAGGACGACGAACAGCACCCAGATACCGACGGCAGCCCATCGGTGCCGTGCGCTCCAGCCGCCGGCCCGCGCGGCCAGGCCCCGCACCCTTGTGTCTCCGTTCCCCATGACGGGCTTGCCCCCTTGTGAGCGGTGGCAGCCCCCTGCCGCCACCTTTCGCTTCGAAGGTATGAGCTGGATAAACCCGTCTCGTCGTGCTGTCCGGTGAAGTGCGGGTACCGCCGGCTCCTCCCAAGGGACCGCGCGCCCTCCGTACTGGGGAGGACCATGACCCTTACATCTAACGGGCCTTCTGCGGGGCGGTGATCGGGGTTCGGCGGACAGGGCCGTCCTAGGGTGTGCGCATGACGACCACGTACGCGGCGCTGCTGCGCGGAATCAATGTCGGCGGCAGCAGGAAGGTCCCCATGGCCGACCTGCGCACGCTGATGGAAGACCTCGGACACGACGGGGTACGCAGCTACCTCCAGAGCGGCCAGGCCGTGTTCACCGCCGACCACGGCGACGAGGAGTCCCTGGCCGCCGAGCTCACGGACGCGATCGAGAAGCGGTTCGGCTTCACGGTCGACGTGATCGTCCGCGACCACACCTACCTGAAGGCGATCGCCGACAAGTGCCCCTTCCCGGCCGCCGAGTTGGAGGGCAAGCAGCTCCACGTCACCTACTTCTCCGCGCCCGTCGA
The DNA here is from genome assembly GCF_040651535.1 of Streptomyces sp. NPDC048420. Lineage (NCBI taxonomy): Bacteria > Bacillati > Actinomycetota > Actinomycetes > Kitasatosporales > Streptomycetaceae > Streptomyces > Streptomyces sp. NPDC048420. Next base: position 178,182 of record NZ_JBEZKG010000003.1, on the reverse strand, counting down.
CGCGGACCGCTTCGCGGAGATCGACCGGGCCGCCTACCTCCCCGAGGAGTTCCGCCTCGGGGATCGGGCCCTGTACCTGTACGTCCCGAACGGCCTCGGCCGCTCCAAGCTCGCCGAGCTGCTGTCCCGGCCGCGTCTGAACAAGGGAGTGATCGCCACCAGCCGCAACTGGAACACGGTCGTCAAGCTGGTGGAGATGACGGCGGCTTGAGATCCGCCACAGTAACTTGCAGCGTACACGCAAGCACCGTACGTTGATGGGTGAAGCATGGGCTCGACGGCGCGCCTCGAAGTGGATCTCGGAAAGGGTGGGGCCAGAAGTGCGGTGCGCGCGGGGACTTGCGGGTCGGTCGGCGTGAGCGGGGTGAACCTCGTGACGGTCGTCACGCTGCTCGGTGGCACCGCGTGGACGCTCCCCGCGCTGATCCGGCAGCGCTTCCGCGCTCCGATGCGGCTGCACCTGTGCCTGTCGATGTCCCTGCTCGGCATGGGAAACCTGCTGGGCCAGCTGCCCGGCCACGCGTTACTGGACGGCTTCACCTTCAGCGGGTTCACCAAACTCACGTACAACGCGGCCATCCTGACCGGGCTCTGCCTCATGATCGGCTTCCTGCGCGAGCATCCGCTGCAGCGCCGGTCCCTGGGCACCAGGGGCGAGGTGGTGCTCTGCCTGAGCTGTCTGACGGCGATGGCCGTCCTGACCGTGCTGCTGCCGCCGTACCTGCGCAACCACTCCCTGGCGGCGCCCTACCTGGACGACTGGCGCGTGCGCGCGTTCTACGACATCGGCGGCGTCTACCTGGTCTTCGGATACGCCACGTGTGCCCTGATCGCCGCTCGTCACGCCCGGCGCGGCCAGCTGCTGCGCCGCGTCTCCCTGGGCACCGTCTCCGCCGGGCTGCTGGGGCTCTCCCTCAGCTGCGCCTTCCGCATCCTGTGGGTCAACTGCCGTGCGTTCCGCGGCTTCGGGCACCACATCACGTACGCGAACGCCTTTGTCTTCGGTCAGGCGGCCGCCATCGCGGTGTGTGCGGGGCTGAGCCTGCCGTGCCTGGCCAGCACGGTTCAGTTCCTGCGCGAGAGGTCCTGCCACCGGGCCCGGTTCCGCGGGCTTGAGGAGCTGTGGCGGCGGCTCGCGGAGCTCTATCCGGAGCTGGTGCTCGACCGGGCCGCCCCCCGGTACCGGCGGCGGGCGACCCTGGACTACAGCTCGGTCGTCTACCGCCGATACGTGGAGTGCCGGGACGGTCTCACCCGGCTCAGCCCGTATCTGCGCCAGGCCGCACAGGAAACGCCGTCGGCAGCCGGCACCCCGGCCGGGCCGGACCTCGTCCGCCTCGTCGACCGGGCGCTGCGCCTGCACGGCGACACCGACCTCGCGGACGGCGCGGCTTCGGCGCCGTCGATCGTCGTGGCCCCGGGCGGGGGCCACGACGCCGGCTACGAGAGCGACCTCGCGGGACTGATCGAGCTCTCCCACGGTCTGGAGGAGCTGCGCACGGGTGCCTCGCGGTCGCGCTCGCGCATCGTCGCCTCCGGACCGCACCCCGGCGGCACCGTCAGCCGGAGCTCCGCGCGACCGGGACCCCGACCGGCCCCGCAGCCGTCCGCGGTGTCCGGCCGCGGGGACGGGCCCAGCGGCGCATGACCGGGCGTTCCACGCAGACCAACAGCAGCCAGCCCAGGGCCAGCGTGACCAGGAACAGGGCGAGCAGTTCGAGTACGCCGCCGAGCAGACCGTAGGTCCTGTTGTCCAGTACGTATGTCCGGCCGTAGTAGAGGACCACGTACTGGGCCAGGTAGAAACCGAAGGACACCTCGCCCAGCCACCGCATCGCCCGGCCGCTCAGCAGAGTGCGCCGGCCGTCGATGTCGGCCACGGCGACCGCGCAGACCAGCACGGCGACCGGAACGATGGTGGCGACGGTGAACCCGTACAGGAACGGCACGTTCAGCGCCAGCGCGTAGCCCGCCACCACCAGCGCGAGAGCGGCGGTCAGGGGGACGCGGGGTAACCGGCCCGCCAGGACCAGCCGGGCCAGGAGCATGCCGAGGACGAACTCGAAGAGCCGGGCAGGGGGGAAGTTGTAGCCGAGCCAGAACTGGAGGGACGAGATGGGGAACCCCTCGGGCGTACGCGGCTGGTCCGGCACCAGCAGGTCGACGGCCGTCTCGAGAGCGAGCATGCCGACCACGGCTGCGCCGGCCCAGGCCCACAGCCGCTCGGGCCTGATCCGCCGGACGGGCCCGATGAGGAACGGGAAGAGCAGGTAGAAGAGCAGCTCACTGCAGAGCGACCAGCTCGGAGCGTTGACGCTGATGTAGATGTCGTGCTGCGGGAACCACGAGTGCAGCAGGAACAGGTTCGGCAGCCACGAGGTGAGCGGGGTCGCCGCCCCGGCGAAGAGCAGCATCGCCAGCGCCCACATGGCGACGTGGTTGGGGAAGATCTTGAGCAGCCGGCGCCGCCAGAACCCGGTGACCGTGTCGTCCCGTCTGCTGGACCACGTCAGGACGAAGCCGCTCAGCACGAAGAAGAAGGACACCCCCATCCAGCCCGCCTTGCTGAACAGCCACTGGAAGCCCTCGGCCTGACCACGGTCGGCGAAGGGATTGGTCAACGGCTCGAAGAACGAGGAGTGGAAGAAGAACACCAGGGCCGCCGCGATGAACCGCACGCCGGTGAGCGAGGGCAGCGGCGCCGGGCGTCCGGAAGGGGTCTCGTCGGCGGATTCGCCGGTCTGGACGGGAAGTGGTGCGGTCACCACGGCTCACCTCTCAGGGGTGGATACGGCGATGGGAAGGGTCTGCGGTGTACGACGGGCCGCGCGGCGCAGGCCGAGCACGAGCAGTGCCCCTGACGCGGTGAGTGCGGCGGCCCCGAGGGGCACGGCACGGGTGCCGGCCGCGGACTCGGTGAGCAGGCCCCCGAGCCAGGAGCCGAGCGCCGCGCCCAGGCCGAAGGCGGACATGTTCGCGGTCAGGGAGAGCGTGGGCGCGTCGGCGGCCTCGGTCAGCACCTTGGCCTGGAGACCGGGGATCAGCGCGAAGGTCGCCAGCGAGAACAGCACCAGGGCGAGCGCCCCGGCGGGCCCGTACGGGGCGAGCAGCCACACCAGCAGGCATACGGCCGTCAGGGCCCAGGACAGCTGTCCGACGGCCCGGTCGACGCCGCGGTCGGCGAAGCGGCCGCCGAGCAGGTTCCCCACGATGGAGCCCAGCCCGTAGGCGAGCAGCACGGCGGGCACCCACTGCCGGGGCAGGCCGCCCACGCCGGTCAGCAGCGGCACCATGTAGGTGATCAGCGTGAACATGCCGGCGGAGCAGAGCACGGTGGCGCCCACCGTGCCCCAGACGTTCGGGCGGCGGAACACCCGGGCCTCATGGGCCGCGGTGACGGTCGGGGCGGGGGTGTCGGGCACCCAGGCGAGGACCAGGCCGATGGCCACCGTGGCCAGCGCAGCGACGACGCCGAACGGGGCCCGCCAGTCGTAGTGCTGGGCGAGGAAGGAGCCCATGGGCACGCCGAGGACGGTGGCGAGGTTGATCCCGAGCTGGGTCGCGGCGACGGCTCCGCCGCCCTTGCCCGCCCCGACCATGTCTCCCGCGGTCACGACACAGACCGCCATGAAGGTGCCGTGCACCGCCGCGGTCAGTACCCGGCCGGCCATCAGCACGCCGAAACCGGGCGCCAGGGCGCAGACCACGTTGCCCAGGACGAAGACCGCAAGGAGGGCCACGAGCAGGGTCTTGCGGCGCACGCGGGTGGTGAGCGCGGTGACCGCGGGTCCGCCGACCACCATAGTCAACGCGTACGCGGTCACCAGCAGTCCGGCCGTGGCGATGCTCACGGCGAGGTCGGCGGAGAGGTCGTCCAGCATGCCGCTGGGGGACAGCTCCGCGGTGCCGACGCAGAAGATCGCGAGGATCAGCGCGGCGAGTCGGAACGGCATGGGTATGCACCTTCGGTCGTGCGGGGGCGGTGGCGTCGTGTGGGGGCCGTGACGGGAAGTCAGGCGACGGTGGCGGCCGCGGGAGCCTTGGGGCGGGTGCGGGACCAGCGCCGTACCAGCGGCTTCTCGATCCAGGCGTACATCGCCCAGGAGGCCAGGACCGCCAGCGCGCACTCGGCGACGGCGAGGGCGATCACCGCAGGGACGGAGTCGAAGCGGGCGCCGAGCAGCTCGCGCGTCTTGAAGAGCACGATGAAGTGCAACAGGTAGAAGGCGAAGGAGACTTCGCCGAGCCAGACCATCGCGCGGTTGCGGAAGAGGGTCGCCCGGCCCGACGCGTCCGCGAGCGCTCCGGCCGCGATCAGCAGGGCGCACGGCACGAGGCAGACCACCCGCTGGGCGAACAGATAGGGCATGCCCGGGAGTTCGGCGATCACATAGCTCGCCACGAGCAGCAGGCCGGCCGGGACGAGGCCGATGTCACGCCACCGGCCCAGCATGACGGCGCGGGCGACCAGGATGCCGAGCAGGAAGTCGAGGAGCCGGGCGGGCGGGAAGACGTAGGCGAACCAGAGGTGGAGGCCGGAGACGCCGGGCTCGTTCGACATGTAGACGTCGCCCGCGGGGACGAGGGTGGTGGCCAGCCAGGGCGTGACGGCGACACCGGCGATCACGCCCGCGATCCAGAACTTCAGCCGCCGCGGCGCGATCCGCCGGACCCCGGCGAACAGCAGCGGGAAGCACAGGTAGAAGAAGACCTCGGTGGACAGCGACCAACCGGGCGCGTTCACGCTGAAGTTGGTGTCGTAGTCCGGCACCCAGGACTGGAGCATGAAGAAGGTGACGCCCGAGCGCCAGGCCGCCGTACCGGCCGCGATCAGCACCATCGCGAGCGCCCAGGCGACTAGGTAGTTCGGCACGATCTTGACGTACCGGCGGCGCCAGAACGACGTGGACGGGTCCCCCTCACGGGCGGACCAGGTGAGGACGAAGCCGCTGAGTACGAAGAAGAAGGTGACGCCGACGCCGCCGGCCTGTTCGACCAGGCGGGCGTAGAGGGTGGAGTTGGCGTCGCCGGGCATGAGCCAGCCGGCGGGCAGGGAGAGGTGGAACAGGAAGACCAGGAGCGCCGCCGGGAACCGCATGCCCGTGAGGGACGGCAACCGGGGGGCCCGGCCGCCGGGGCGCGGTGCCGTGCCGCTGTGGGTGGCGGAGTCGGCGGTGGGGGCCGAAGGGCGTATGAGCTCGGACGGTGGGGTCTCTTGCATGGCCATGGGCAGGCTTCGTTCCTCTGGGGCTCGATGAATCGCGCACGCGGGCAGGCGGGCGGTCGGACGTCGGTGTCCGGCCGCCCGCCTCAATTCCGTGCCGGAGAGAGGTCAGTTCAGGAAGGTCCGGATGGCGTCCACGAGCTTGTCCGGCGCCTCGGCCGGCACCAGGTGGCCGCTCTCGATCTCCAGGTAGGTGCTGCCGGGGATCGCCTCGTGCAGTTCCCGGGAGTGCTCGACGGGGACCAGCTGGTCGTGCAGGCAGCCGACGACCAGCGTGGGGACGCCGATCTTCGGCAGGAGCTCGCGGATGTCGGCCTCCAGGCCGAGTTCGATCTGACGGAGCGTGCCCTCCTCGACAGCGGCGCCGCCCACGGCCTCGTGGAACGTGGCCTCGTCCAGGTTCGCCAGGAAGCCCGGGGTGAAGAGCAGCAGGCTGATGTAGTGCGAGTACAGCTCCGGGTCGAGGTCGGCCAGCCGGCGCCAGAGGGTGAACCCCAGACGCTTGCGCAGATCGTCGTTGCGGGTCCAGCCCGCCACCAGCACCAGTCGGCGCACCCGCTCGGGGCGTCGGGCCGCGGCCATGACGGCGACGAGGGCGCCGAGCGAGAACCCGACGACGTCGACGGGCTCGTCGGTGGCCGCGTCGGCGGCGCCGAGCACCTGGTCCGCGAGCTGCTCCAGCGTGAGCGGGCTGCCGTCGTCGGTGGTGCCGCCGCTGCCGGCGTAGTCGGGGAGGATCACCGTGCGGTCGTCCGTGAACTCCCGCAGCAGATGACCGTAGTTGGCGTCACCGGTGGCGCCGGTGCCGTGCACCAGGAGCAGACCGGGACCCTGTCCCTCGGTGCGGTAGTGCACGTTCGCGCTGTCGACGGTCGTATGGGGCATCTCGTTGCCTTTCACGGGTGGAGGGGGTGGAGGGGACGAAGGGCGTCGCCAGAAGCGTTAGTGCCACTATATAAGCATCTTGGTCTTTAAATTTGCACACCGACTTCTAAAGGCGCACCTCGACGTGCTGGTCGTCCTTTTCGCCGGGCGCTTCGGCCGCGGGCACCGGGCGCCGCACCAGGACGACCAGCAGCACGAGCGCCACCAGCACCGTCGAGGTGACCGGCAGCCACAGCGCCGACCGGCCGAGCAGCGCGGCGCCCAGGGCCGAGCCGCTCGCGATCCCGATCTGGAAGCCGGTGACATAGACGGAGGAGGCACGGTCGGCCTCCGGGCCGGCCAGGCGCATCACACCCGTCTGGAAGACCGGTCCGGCCGCGGCGAACGCACCGCCCCACAGGGCGACCGCGACAGCGGCCGCCGTACCACGCGCCAGGACGCCGCCGCCCAGCACCGACGCGAGCGCCAGCAGGCCGACGCCCACGGCGAACACCGCGATGGTCACGGACGCCGTCCGCTGGGGGACCGTGTCGTTGTACCGGCCCACCAGCCAGGTGCCCACGGCCCCGGCGCATCCGAAGACCGCCAGCAGCCCGACCGTCGTACCGGAGGCGCCGGTGACGTCGGTGACGAGGACGGCGAAGTACGTGTAGCTCAGGAAGTGCGCGCTGATCAGTACGACCGCCACGGCACACAGGGCCAGGACGCGGGGCCAGTGCGCCCCCCGCCGCCCGGCGCCCGTGCCGTCCGCTTCCCCGGCGCCCCCGTCCGTCACCGTCGCCCCGGCCGGCGTCGGCCGTGCGGGGCCGTACAGCCCGAGGGCCCACACCAGCCCGACGGTCACGGCCATGGTGGCCGCCGCCAGCAGCAGGGCCGTGGCACGCCAGCCGATCAGCTCGCCGACGAGGGTCGTCCCCGGGCTGCCGGCGATCGCGGCCAGGGTGGAACCGCCGAACACGGCCGCGGTGGCGGTGCCCACGCGGCGCCGCGGCACCAGCGTCGCCGCGGCCGGGGCGATCAGCGACCAGAGCACACCGTGCGTCAGGGCCGCGGCCACTCGGCTGACCACCATCATCGCGAAGCTCGTGGCGAACCCGGCGAGCACCTCGGCGACCACGAGGACGAGGAGGGAGACCACCAGGGCGGTACCCCGCGAGACCCGTGCGGCCAGCGCGACCGTCGGCACCGTGACGACGGCCGCGACCACGGCGTAGCCGCTGATGAGCAGCCCCACCCGGCCGGCCGAGACGTCGAGATCGCGGGCGATGTCCTGGAGGAGCCCGACCGGGAAGACCTCGAAGGTCACATAGACGAACGTGGCGCTCGCCAGGACGGCCAGCCGCGCGGCGGCCGACGCGTCGATACGGTCGCGGATCTCTGTCTCGCCGATACGGTCGCGGGCCCTTGTCTCGCCGCTCATGCCAGGCCGGTGGCGGCGAGCGCCGGGTCGATCCGCACGAGGACCTTGGGGCGGTGCCGGCCGCCGTCCGCGAGGTGGGCGAAAGCGGCGTCCAGTTCGTCCAGCGGGAAGACCCGGTCGACGAGCGCGTCGAGGTTCACCGCCCCGGACTCCACCAGGCCGACGAGCCGGTCCCAGTAGCCGATGCCGGACAGCACGCCGTGCAGGGTCACGTCCCGGATCACCAGCGCCGCCGCGTCGAAACCGTCGACGGTGTGGTGGGGCGTGCCCAACTGGGCGATGCGCCCGCCCGCCGCGACCAGCTGGACGGCGGCGCGGACGCCCGCCGCGCTGCCGGACGCCTCGATCACCGCGTCGTACGCCTCCTCGTCGGACGGGCCCGGGGTGTCCTGGACGCGCAGGCCCAGCTCGGCGGCGAGCGCACGGGCCGCGGGCTGCGGGTCGAGGACGAGGGGGTCCGCGCCGAGCGCGCGGGTGATCTGGGCCGCGGCGAGTCCGAGGGTGCCGGCGCCCAGCACCGCCACCCGGTCGGACGCGGTCACGGTGAGCCGGTCCACGGCGTGCGCCGCGGCGGCGGTCGGCTCCAGCAGGGCGCCCGCCGCGTCGGACAGGGCGTCGGGGATCCGCGTGAGGGTGTCCGCCGGCGCGGTGATCAGCTGCGCGCCGGCGCCTGGCCGGGGGCCCAGCACGCCGATCTCGCTGCGGTCCGGGCAGGAGCGGATGCGTCCGGCACGGCAGTGCGCGCACCGGCCGCAGACACGGAAGTTGTGGCCCGACACCCGCCGGCCGAGCAGGTCCGGGTCGATCCCGGGACCGGCCCCGACGACGGTCCCGATCCATTCGTGGCCGAGGACGAACGGGTAGCTCTTCAGCCCGTCGCGCAGGTAGTTGCTGCTGCCGTCGAAGAAGCCGAGGTCGGTGCCGCACAGGCCGAGCAGGCCCACCCGGACGAGGACTTCGCCGGGTCCGGGCTCGGGCGGTGCGGTCTCGGTGACCGACAGCGAGCGGGGAGCGGTGAGCTGGATGACTTTCATGGCGTGTCCTTGATGGGTGCTTCCTTGAGGTGGCGGGGGTTCGCCGCACGGCGGCACAGGGCGATGTCCTCGCGCAGGCGGGCGGGGGAGTGCCGGTAGTCGTTCTCGACGAGCACCGAGCGAGCGCCGGACGCCCTGAGCAGGGCCGGGAGGTCACCGGCCGAGGGCGCCGTCGTACCGGAACCGTCCTTGACGTGCACGTCCGGCAGCAGCAGCCCGGCTGCCGCGACCGCTTCGGCGAAGGCGAGCGGCCGCAGGCCCGCGTCGCACAGGTTGCCGGTGTCCAGGACCAGGCGCAGGGCCGGATGGTCCACCGCACGGGCCAGCGCGAGCGACTCCCGCGCGTCCAGCGGGGACTCGTAGGCGACCAGCAGGTCCGTGCCGGTGAGCCGCGCGCACACACCGCGCAGCGCCTCCACCGTGCCGGCCCGGACGCCCGCGCTGTGCGGCAGGCTGCGCCGGAATCCGGGCACGTGGAGCACGGCGACGCCCAGGCGCAGGGCGCAGTCCAGGGCGTGCCGCAGGAGGTCCACCGCCGCGGGGCCGGGTACGCCCCGCTCGTCCGCGAGGCCGATGTCGTTGAGGTGGTTCACGGCGAGCACGGGCACCGGGAGTTGTCGCGTGACGGCCTCGGCCGCCCGCAGGGCGACGGGGTCGCTCAGCGGCGGGCCGCGGTGGGCGCCGCCGTAGTCCAGGTGCAGTTGGTCGGCTCCCGCCGCGAGCGCGGTGTGCGCTGCCGCACGGCGGTCGGTGTGGATCCGCCACTGCGGGGCGGCGACGGCCGGGGGACTGATGCGTGTGTTCGTGGCTGTGCTCGACGCCGTGTCCGCGGGCGCTCCGGTCATGGCCGGCCCCCCATGTCGATGGACGTCTTGAGCACGCGGCGCCCGGAGGCTTGGCGCGTGCCCGAGGTGAGCACGGTGTTGACGAGGTCGGCGGCCTCCTCCGGTCCGACCCGGTGGGTCAGCACCCGCGCTCCGAGGTCCGGCGCGGTGCGCAGGAGGTCTACGGCGTGCCGCAGATGGCCGTCGCCGACTCCGCGGTGACCGCAGAGCAGAAGCCTGCCGTGCGGGCGCGTGAACTCCTCGACGCGTGGTGGCCAGGGAGTGCCTCCGCAGTTGGCCGCGCGGATCGCGGCCACGTCGATGTCGCCGGCGGTCAGCGGAAGCGGCCCGGGCTCAAGGCCGGCGTGGACGTCGACCAGGAGCGTGCCCGGCACCTGCCGGTCCAGCGTCGTGAGCGCCTCTCGTGTGCCGGTACGCGGTGTGGCGATCACCGCGACGACCGGCGAGGGGAGAGCGGCCAGCAGCCCCGGCAGCTCCGGGTCGGCCGGGTCGGTGGCGTCGGGGCCGTGCCCCACGAGGCGGCAGTGCAGCCCGGGGAGTTCGGTGCGCCAGAGATCGCGCGCGAGACGTCCCACGATGCCGTCTCCCCATACGACCAGGGCCGCGGGCCGCCGCACCGCGTGACGCGCGATCAGCATCCCGTACAGGGCCGAGGCGAGCGGTTCCGCGAGGGCGGCCACCTCCGGCCGCGCGGCGTCCTCGGGCACCGGGACGACCAGTCCGGCGCGCACGGCCGTGGCCGGGACGCGGGTGCGTTCCGCCCACAGGCCGGGGAGGTTGTGGCCGAGCAGGAAGGACGGGTCGTGCGGGTGTGTGGGGTTCACGGTGACCGGGGTGCCCTCCGCCAGGCCCGAATCCCCGGGTTCGACGACGTACGCGACGCCTTCGTGGCCGAGGACCGGGGTGGGGTCGTCGCGCAGGCCGCGCAGGATCTGCCAGTCGGTGCCGCAGATGCCGACGGTCGCCGGTGCCAGCAGGGCATCGCCCGGTTCGAGCCGCGGCACGGGCACCTCGGTCAGCTCGACCAGGGTGTGGCCGGCTGCGTCGGGCGGCCGGCGGACGAGGGCGCGGTGGGTCGCGGCGCTCATCGGGTGATCCCGGGGCGCCAGTCGGCGACGCGCTGTGCGCCGCGCAGCGGGTCGACCCGTCCGGGTGCGCAGAACACGAGCCGCTCGTCGAGCCAGGCGTCGTCGCGGCCCCGGTCGGCGTAGGACGTGGCGGTGGCGAGGAGGCGGCGGATCTCGGCCGCGTAGGGTCCGGAGAGCCCCTCGGCGACCCCGCCGCCGATCCCGATCAGGTCGAGGTGCGGATCGAGACACCACATGGTGCGCAGCAGTTCGGCGACCGGGGCGACGCACAGCTCCAGCAGCCGCCGGGCGCCGGGGTCGTCGGCGGCGAGCGCGCCGGGGAGCCAGTCGGCGACCTGCGCGGGCCGGGCGAGTCCGAGCCGCTCGGCCGCCCGCGCGAGGCCCGGCCCCGAGGCGACCGAGGCGAGGTGATCCCGCGCGCCGCACTCACAGGGCAGGCCCGCGAGGACGTCCGAGCCGGGGGCGGTGAGCGCGACCGGGAGGTGGCCCACCTCGCCCTGCAGTCCCAGGTCGTCGACCGGGATCCGGTGCTGCTCCAGATCCGCCGTACGCAGCGCGATGCCGCTGCTGACGGTCAGATAGGCGACGCGCCGGATGCCGGGCCGGGCGTGCACGGCGGCGAAGTCCAGCAGGGCCGCGGTGACGTCGTTGACGAGGTGCCAGGTGACATCGGGCCTACGCCGCCGCAGCTCGGCGGCCACGTCGTACGGGGCGGTCTCCTCGCCCCACAGCGGGGCCGAACCGTAGACCGTGCCGGTCAGGTGGTCGATGGCCGCGCCGAAGGAGAGAGCGGCTCGGGCACCGGCCGGCACCCGGTCGCACAGCAGGCCGACCAGGTCCGCCCGCAACCGGGGGACGGAACGCTCCGGATGCCGCAGCCGACTCGGCGACGGAACCCGCTCCACCGGTTCCTCCGGCCCACCGGTGCGCATACGCACCCACGTACCGCCGATGTCCGCCGCGAATGCGGTGGGCGCGGGGGAGGCCGGGGGGCTCTCGGGGGTCGGGGGCGCCGGGCGGCCGGCCGATGCCGCGGGCGTCACGGGTGCCGGGGGTGCCGGGTTGCCTGCGGAGGCCGGGGCTGCCGGGGGCGCCGAGTGACCTACGAACCCGCCGGCGGCCTGGGACGTCGTGGGCACCCAAGACCCCGCAGACACCCGAGACCCCGCAGGCACCGACTGACCCACGAACCCCCCGGCAGCCCGGGCCCCCACCCACGAAGGCGTCGCGTCGGTCCCACGACCCTCGCGCGCCTCCCGGGCCGCCCACGCAGGAGTGACGGCGCTCATCAGCTCGCGACCGCCTGGCCCGCGGCGACCGGCTCGGGTACGTCCAGCAGCACGCCGGGGACGCCGGCCTGCGGCGGTTCGACCCGGAAGCCGCGGAAGTCGGCCCAGCGCGGTGCCACGTCGTCGTACGTGTCGAGACCGCCGATGACCACGGTGCGTCCGCAGGCGGCGAGTCCGGCCCGCACCCCGGCGCCGGAGTCCTCGACGACGATCGCGTCCTGCGGCGGGCAGCCGAGTTGGGCGGCGGCGCTCAGATAGCCCTCGGGGTCCGGCTTGCCGCGGCTCACCTCGTCGGCGCTGACCAGGATCCCGGGCAGCGGGAGTCCCGCCGCGGCCATCCGCACCTGTGCGAGTCGGCGGCCCGCCGAGGTGACGACGCCCCAGGTGTGCGGCGGCAGGGCGGTGAGCAGCGCCCGTGCGCCGGGGACTTCGGTGATGCCCGTGGTCTCGGACTCCTCGTGGGCGACGAGGCGCCGGGTCTCCGCCGCCGCCAGGCCCGGGTCGGAGAGGAAGTGGCCGACGGTCTCGCGGGTGGGGCGGCCGTGGGCGAAGTCCAGCACCTCCGCGAGATCGAGTCGGTGCCGTGTGCAGAATCCGGCCCAGGTGGACTCCACCAGGGCGGTCGAGTCCACTAGGGTGCCATCCATGTCGAACAGCAGTGCTGTGGCGTGCAGTTGAGGCAAGGGTTGCTCCAGGGAGAGGGGACAGGCCGCGGCTACGCGCGGACGTCCGCGAGGGGACGCGACTGGGAAACGGGCAGGTTCCCGGCGACGGGCGACCAGGTGGCGTCCTCATGCACGACGAGCGCCTCGCCCGGGTACGGGACGCCCCGGGTGCGGGCGAGCTCCACGGCCAGGGGCGCGAAGGCGGCCGGTGACATGTAGCCGCGATAGTCGAAGTCGGCGGACCGCCGGGCGCGGATGCCCGGGGTGTCGACCATGCCCGCGGGCAGTGTCTGTACGAAGGTCACCTCGGCGGGGTCGATCTCCTGCGAGACCGACCGGATCAGGGAGTCGGCGGCGGCCTTGGTGGCGGCGTAGCCGGAGCGGTGCGGGCCCGCGTTGTACACGACCTCGGACGACACGTGCAGGAACAGCCCCGGTGCCGACTCGCGCAGCGCCGGCAGTGCGGCCCGCAGCGTCCAGGACAGGCCGTGCACGTTGACGGCGAACTGGTCGAGCCAGTCGGCCTCGGTCGTCCGGGTGAACGGCTCCCGCCGGGAGGTGAAGTAGACGGCGGAGTAGCAGACCAGATCGATGCGGTCCGGCAGCCCTGAGCGCAGGCTCTCCTTGGCCCGCTCGGCGTCGCGCAGGTCGGTCCGGTGCCACACCAGCCGCTCGGCGTCGGGGCCGGCCGGGCGGCTGCGGCTGAAGACGTGGGTCTCGATCCCGTCCGCGGCCCAGGCGTCGGCGATGCCGCGCCCGATCCCGGTCGACCCGCCGATCACGACGGCTGTGGCGGGCGTGCGGTCCGGCGCGCTCATACGCTCACCAGCGCCTCGTCCGAGGCGGGCGACAGGTCCGCCGCGCGGCTGTGCAGCAGCCTCGCGGCATCGCGCAGTTCGGCCGGGGTGACGTCGTTGACGAAGCGGTGCCGCCCGATGCCCAGCGGCAGCGGCAGCCGCTGCTGCCCGTCGCGGTGGCGCACGGTGTCCTGCAGCGCGTGTTCGAGCAGGGAGGTGTCGTCCAGCACGTCGTTCCAGAGCGGCAGGCCGAGCGCCCGGATCACAGAGAAGACCCGGTCGGCCTGTGCCTCGCTGACGTCGCCGCGCAGTGCGGACAGCGCGGTGGTGAGGGCCATGTCGATCACGACGGCCTCGCCGTGCAGCAGCTCGGGCAGGGCGTGCATCTCGACGGTCGGGCTGAAGGTGTGGCCGTAGTCCACGCAGCGCTCCAGGGACGACTCCCACAGGTTGGGCTGCAGTTCCTCCAGCATGAGGTGGATGGACTCGGCGATGATCGCGTCGGCGGCGCCGGCGAGGTCGCCGGTCGTGCCCTGGAAGCGGTCCGCGCGCACCGCGGGACCGTGCGACTCCAGGAGGCCGAACAGTTTCTCGGACCGGATGAGGGCCATCTTCAGGATCTCGGCCAGGCCGTTGCTGATGTGCCGCAGGTCCAGGCTGCGCAGGAACGAGCGGTCCAGGAACGTGGCCGTGGCGGGCGCGTAGGTGCCCAGGCGGTTCTTGCCGGTGGAGTAGTTGACCCCGGTCTTCACGCCCACGCCCGCGTCGACGAGGCCGATCAGCGTCGTGGGGATGCGGATGTACGGCGTCCCGCGCCGGTAGATGCTCGCCGCGAAACCGACGATGTCGGTGAGGACTCCGCCGCCGATCGCTATGACCGGCTCACGGCGGCGGTCGATTCCGAAGTCGTTCATCGCGTCGACGACCTGGCACACGGCGTCCCACTGCTTCACGGTCTCGTCGGCGCGCAGGGTGAGGACCGTCGCCCTGACGCCGTGGAAGTCGAGGAACTCCCTGATCTGAGCGCCGTAGAGCGCGTCCACGTTCTCGTCGACGACGAGCAGACGCCGCTCTCCGGAGCGCATCGGCGCGTCCGGGCAGCCGGTCAGCAGTGTGGTGTTGTCCCGCGCGAAGAGGTGGTCGGAGCTGACGACGTGGTAGCGCGCCTGGCGTACGGCCTCGACCGTCCAGGCCGGACTGTCACCCATGGCCAGACGAAGCCCCTGGGCGAGCTGGGTACCGCTGTGCATGTCCCCTCCGGATCTTGGGCGCCATATTGGCGGACAGGAGATAGATTTATAGGCGCCGTGTTCAATATAGTAGCACCAAGGCTCGCTGTGTGACGTGCGTGCTAAAGTTCCCGACAACAGGAGAGGCGGCGACACCGTCGGCCCGCAGCGATGCGCCCGGCGCGCCCACCAACGGGCTGAACCGCTCAGCACCTGGTCACCGCCCCCTTGAGCCGTTGGAACCCCGGGAAGGTCGACCGCATGGCCACGTTGGCAGAACGCCTGAATGCCTGGTTCGCGGATGCCGCAACACCTGACGCTGTGGGACGCCTGCGCGAACCCACGACGGCCGAGGTCGCCAAGGCGATCTCGGAGGACCCCGGTCACGACGTGACGATCTCCCGGAGCTATCTGACGTCGTTGCGCAACGGCTCGCAGACCAACCCGACGATGAACGTGCTCTCGGCGATCGTGCGGTTCTTCCAGTCCCGGGACATGTCCCTGCCGGTCTCGGTGAGCGCGCTCATCTCCGAGCCGGCCCCGGCCGGCGCCCGGGAGGAGAAGGAAGAGCGGACCGAGACCCTCGCCGACCGGCAGGTCCGCTCGATCGCGATGCGGGCCGGCGAGCTCACCCCGGAGCTGCGCGAGCAGCTTCTGTCGATCATGGACGTACTGGACGCCTCACGCAGGGCCCCGAAGCCGGCCCCCGAGGAGGAGGACGCATGAGGGCCGTCGGCCTGACCAGGACCGGTGGACCGGAGGTCCTCGAAGTCCTCGACCTGCCGGAGCCGGAAGCCGCCGACGCCCTGGTGATCGAGACCGCCGCGGCCGCCGTCAACCCGGTGGACCTGGCGACCCGTTCGGGCCTGATCCCCACCTCCCTGCCCGCCGTGCTCGGCTGGGACCTGGCGGGCACCGTCGCGCACGCACCCGCCGGCTCCGGCTTCCGCACCGGCGACCGCGTCCTGGCGATGACGGCACAACTGGGCACGGGCGTGGGCAGCATGGCCGAGTACGTCGCCTTCGACCCCGGCTTCGTGGCGCACGTGCCGGACGGCATGAAGCTCGAACAGGCCGCGGCGCTGCCGCTCGCCGGAGTGAGTGTCGCCGAGGCCGCGGCCCGTGGCATCGCACCGCGTCAGGACCTCACTGTGCTCCCGTTCGAGGACGCGGCCGAGGCCCACCGCCGCCTGGAGCGCGGCGGCTTCCGCGGCAAGCTGCTCCTGGCGCCCTGAGGCCCGCGGCCCCGGAGCACACTCGGTTCACCGCAGGCCGTCCTCGAAGACGAGGCTGCCGAAGACCGAGGGCCGCCACGGCTCGTCGAGGCCGTAGCGCTGGGCCTGTCGGTGCATCGACATCGCCTGGTGCATCAGCGTGGACGCGACGACCTCGGCGTCCCGTTCGTCCCGGTCGGAGTAGCAGGTGCGCAGCAACGGCAGCTCGGGCCGCTCTCCCGCCAGGTCGTAGGCGATGATGTGGCCGATCTCGTGCAGCACGATGTGCGCCTGGTGCGCCTTGGTGGTGTTCGCCTGGTAGACGATGACGTCCTCGTCCGGCCGGGACAGCAGCACACCGAAGGGGCCGTCGGCCGACAGCTCCCACTCCAGCAGTGTGATCGGGGTTCCGCGCTGCTCGGCCAGCAGCTCGCACAGCTTGGTGATGCCGAGCGGCAGCGGAGGCGCGAGCCGGTGGAGCAGCCGTCGGCTGTGCGCCCGCAGCTCGGCGTCCCGCCGCCGGTCGCCGCTCCCACGCGGCCAACGCCCTCCACGACGCCGGAAAGCTTCTCTCAACACCTGTCGTGTCCCCCAGCTAGACCCACAGCAACTGACAGGCCGTTACTCACGCGACGCGTCGTTGAGCCGGAGCCGACCAGCCCTCAAGGCTACGCTCCCGGACTGACACCCGCCACGAGGGCGACCGGGAACAGCCGCAGGCGGCGAGCCGGGACGCCCGTCCCTGCCCCCGGGGACACGGCAACCCCCGTCCTCTGCGAGGCTTTTCCCATGCGCTACATCATCATCGGGGCAGGGGCGGTCGGCGGGACCGTCGGCGGACGGCTCGCGGGTTCGGGGCACGAGGTCGTGCTGGTCGCGCGGGGCGCGCACCACGCGGCCCTCCGCGACGACGGACTCAGGCTGCGGGTCCCGGAGGGTGAGCTGACGTACCGCCTGCCGGTCGTCGACGGGCCGGCTCCGCTCGGCGAACTCAGGGAGGACGACGTGCTCGTCCTCGCCGTGAAGACCCAGGACACGGAGGCCGCCCTGGAGGCCTGGGGCCCGGCCCCGGTCGAGGGTGGCGGCACCGCGGCCGAGCGGCTGCCGCTGTTGTGCGCGCAGAACGGCGTGGAGGGCCAGCGCCTGGCCCTGCGCCGCTTCCGGCACGTGTACGGCGTCTGCGTCTGGCTGCCGGCGACCTTCGTGGAACCCGGACTCGTCTCCGCCGCGGGCAGCCCGCTCACCGGCATCCTGCACCTGGGCGTCTACCCGCACGGCACGGACGAGACCGCCCGACAGATCGCCGCCGACCTGGAGAAGTCCAGGTTCGAGGCACCGGTCGTACCGGACCTCGCCCGCTGGCAGTACGCCAAGCTGCTGGCCAACCTCGCCAACGCCGTCGAAGCTGTCACCGGTCCCGTCGAGAGCGAGGAGGCGTCGGCGTTCGTCGACCGGGTCCAGGCCGAGGGCGCGGCCGTCCTCGACGCCGCCGGAATCCCGTACGCGAGCACCGAGGAACAGCGTGCGATGCGCGGCGACAAGATCACCCTGCTGCCCCTCGACGGCACCCCGCGCGGCGGCGGCTCCTCCTGGCAGTCCCTCACCCGCGGCACCGGCAGCATCGAGGCCGACTACCTCAACGGCGAGATCACCCTCCTCGGCCGCCTGCACGGCATCCCGACCCCGCTCAACGAACTCCTCCAGCACCTGGCGAACACCTTCGCCCGCGAGCGCAGGGGGGCCGGGTCGATGCCGCTGGTGGAACTCGTACGGCTGGCCGGCGAGATCTAGGGCGTCCTACGCACTCACGGACAGCAGCACCCGCGCCGACGCGGTGTCGTACCGGCGCAGCGCCACCCGCGCCACCTCCGGCGCCGCCCCCAGCACCTCGGCCAGCACATCCGCGTCCGCCGCGCCCCGGGCGATGCGGTCGGGGAGGAAACCGGGGGCCAGGACGTACGGGGCGACGGCGACGCGGGAGCAACCCAGCTCCCTCAACTCCCGCACCGCGTCCTCGGTCCGGGGCAGTGCGGCGGAGGCGAACGCAGGCCGCACGGCGCACCAACCGGTGTGCCGCCACTCCCGCGCGATTTCTGCGATCACTGCGATCGCCTCCGGGTCGGTGGACCCCGCCGAGGCCAGCACGACCCCGGTCGAGGATTTGTCTGCGGGCGTCAACCCCGCTTCGTACAACCGTCGTTCGAGCGCCGACAGCAGGAGCGGCGACGGGCCCAGCACCTCCGCCTGGTGGATCCGCAGTTGCGGTGGTGCGTCCCGCAACACCGCCGGGATGTCCGCCTTCGCGTGGAACGCCCGCGTCAACAGCAGCGGCAGCGCTACGACATCACGCACGCCCTCCGCCGCCAGCGACTCCAACACTCCCTGCACGGAAGGGATGTTGAAGTCCAGGAAGCCCGTCTCCACCCGCAGGCCGGGGCACATCGCGCGCACCCGGCGTACCAGAGCGTGCACCGTCGCGGCATGCCGTGGATCACGGCTGCCGTGGGCGATGACGAGGAGGACGGGCTTCATGGGAGTCAGCCCTTCACCAGCAGACCGCGGCTGCGCAGCACCCACCGCTCCAGCGGGCTGAAGATCAGCAGGTCGATCGCGATGCCGACGAACAGGATGAGCAGGATCGCCTCGAACACCATGGCCATGTCGCTGTTGGTGCGGCCGTTCTCCAGCAACTGGCCGAGACCCACGCCCAGGTCGGGGAACTGGGCGATGATCTCCGCGGCCATCAGCGAGCGCCAGGAGAACGCCCAGCCCTGCTTGAGGCCCGCCACATAGCCGGGTAGGGCGGCAGGAAGTGTGATGTGCCAGATGCCCTTGATGCCCGTCGCACCCATCGTGCGGCCGGCCCGCAGGAACAGCGGCGGCACCTGGTCGACGCCGGACACCAGGCCGTTGGCGATGGAGGGGACCGCGCCGAGCAGGATCACGGCGTACATCATGGAGTTGTTCAGGCCCAGCCAGATCACGGCCGGCGGCACCCACGCCACCGACGGCAGCGACTGGAGGCCGGACAGGATCGGGCCGATGGCCGCCCGGATGAACTTGACCCGGGCCACGATCAGACCCAGCGGGGTGCCGATGAGCAGGGCGAAGAAGAAGCCCAGCAGACCGCGCGAGACGCTGGTCCAGATGTAGCCGAGCAGATCGCCCTGGAGCCAGGCCTCCTTGAACGTGGAGCCCACGGCTGCCGGCGACGGCAGCTTGGACGGGTCGTCGACGATCGGGTAGAGGAGCGTCCAGACCGCGAGGACCACCGCGAGCGCGATGACCGGCGGAAGGATCTTGTTGACGAGGGTCTGCCGGAAGGTCGGCCGGCCGGTGGCCTGGGTCTCCAGCGCGTCGAGGCCCGCCTCTACGCTCCCGGCGTCCTGGGCCGGTGTCGTGTCAGTGCTGGCCATGACGGCGGATCTCCCCACGCAGTTCTTCGGTGATCTCACGGGCCAGTTCGGCCACGGGCGCGTCCTCGATGCGGCGCGGCTGCGGGATGTCGACCGTCCACTCGCGCGCGATCCGGCCGGGGCGCGAGGACAGCAGGATCACGCGCTGCGCGAGCCGTACCGCCTCCCGGACGTTGTGCGTGACGAACAGGACGGACAGGCCGGTCTCCGCCCAGATCCGGGTGATCTCGTCGTGCAGCACGTCCCGCGTGATGGCGTCCAGGGCCGCGAACGGCTCGTCCATCAGCAGCAGGTTGCTCTCCTGGGCGAGCGCGCGGGCCAGGGCCACCCGCTGGCGCATACCGCCCGACAGTTCGTGGACGCGCTTGCCGTACGCGCCCTTCAGCCGGACCAGTTCGAGCAGCTCCTCGGCCTTGTCGCGCCGCTCGGGCTTGGGAACTCCCCTGAGCTTCAGGGCGAGTTCGATGTTCTTGCCCGCGGTCAGCCACGGGAAGAGCGCGTGCTCCTGGAACATCAGGGCGGGGCGGCCGTCCGTCGTGATGGACCCGGCGCTCGGGCCGTCCAGCCCGGCCACCAGGTTCAGCAGCGTGGACTTGCCGCAGCCCGAGGCTCCCAGGAGGGTGACGAACTCGCCGGGCGCGACATCGATGCTGATGTCGTCCAGGACGAGCTGCTGTCCACCCGGTCCCGCGAAGGACTTCGAGACGTGGTCGAGACGCGCGGCGTACTCGACCGACTCGTCGGCCTTGGCGAGCGTCGTGGTCGTGGCCATGGTCGTCACCTCCTGGGAACTCATCGGGGAACGGGGGTCAGCTGGTGCCGAGACCGGCGGCGTCCACCGCGGACTCGCCGTCGGCCTTGAGGACCTTGTTGAGGATCGTGAGGTCGTAGATCCCGTTCAGGTCGGGCTTCTCCAGCAGACCGGCCTTGACCGCGTGCTCCGCCTCGGTGTTGAGGGTGGCGGCCAGCGGGTCGTTGGTGAACTGGATCGACTTCCAGGCCGGGTCCAGGACCGCGGGCTTGAGCGCCTTGCCGGAGTCGGCCTCCAGCTGCTTGTTGGCCGCCGCCTTCGCCTCGTCCGGGTTGGCGTTGATCCACTTGTTGGCTTCCACCGACGCCTTCAGGACGGCCTCGACCGCCTTCGGGTGCTCCTTGAGGAAGTCCTGGCGCACGATGATGTTCGTGATCACGAACTTCTTGTCCGGCCACAGCGACGACTCGTCGAGCAGCACCTTCGCGCCCTCGGCGACCAGCTTGGACGCGGTCGGCTCCGGCACCCAGGCGCCGTCGATGGAACCGGACTTGTAGGCGTCCGGCGTGATCTTGTTGTCGGTGCGGACGACGGTGACGTCACCCTTGCCGCTCTGCGCGTCGACCTTCCAGCCCTGGTCCGCGATCCAGTTGAGGAACGCCACGTCCTGCGTGTTGCCGAGCTGCGGGGTGGCGATCTTCTTGCCCTTGACGTCCTTCAGGGACTTGATCTTGTCCGGGTTGACGACGAGCTTCACCCCGCCGGACGCCGAACCGCCGATGATCTTCAGGCTCTTGCCGCCCGACTTGACGTAGCCGTTGATCGCCGGGGAGGGGCCGATCCAGCCGATGTCGATCGACTTGGAGTTGAGCGCCTCGATCTCGGACGGGCCGGCGTTGAAGGTCGCGTACGAGGCCTTGGTGGCCCCGAGCTCCTTCTGGAAGAAGCCCTTGTTCACCCCGACGAGCGCGGTGCCGTGGGTCAGGTTGCCGAAGTAGCCGATCTTGACGGAGTCGAGCCCGTCGATCTTCTTGGCGCCGGCAGCGACCTTGACGGTGTCGGTGTCCTTCGCCTCGGAGCCGTAGCCGCAGGCGGCGAGGGTGAGAAGCGGGAGCGCGGCGATGACCGCGAAGGAGCGGCGAAGAACTGATGTAGCAGGCACGGGAGGTGTTCCTCTCGGAGGCCCGGCGGTCACGGTCTCTCAGGTCGTGGCCGGGAGGTCGGCAGGTCTGCGTCTACGGCTGTGGGGGGACGGGGCGCGCAAGCGGTGCGCGTACGTCAGCGCACACATCGCGCCACCCCGCCCTGCCCGCTGCCGAGCGCGCCGCTGCCTACGCGGCCGCCCTCCTTCGCGAACGTGGACCAGTAGTCGGTGGAGTTCATGTCAGAAGTCCCACCCGTCGTCCTCGGACTCGTCCTTGACGGGCTCCGGGGACGCGAACGACTCGCCGACCATGCCCGCGGTGAGCGTGGTCCCGTCGTTCGGGTCGATGAGGATGAACGAACCGGTGCGCCGCGAGTCCGAGTAGGAGTCGACGGGCAGCGGCTCCGCGGTACGGATCTTCACGCGGCCGATGTCGTTGGCGACGAGCTGTCCCGGGTGCGGGTGCAGGGACAGGTCGTCGAGGGTGAGCCGGGACGGGATGTCCTTGACGATCGCCTTGACCGTGCGGGTGCCGTGCTTGAGCAGGACGCGGTGGCCGACGGTCAGCGGGGCGTCGGCCACGTGGCAGACGGTCGCCTCGATGTCCTGGGTGGTCGGCGGCGCGTCCTTGCTGGGCACCAGCAGGTCGCCGCGCGAGATGTCGATGTCGTCCTCCAGGAGGATCGTCACCGACTGCGTGGTCCAGGCGACGTCGACCGGCTCGCCCAGCAGGTCGATGCCGGCGATCTTCGTGGAGCGGCCCGACGGGAGCACGGTGATCTGCTCGCCGACCCGGAACGAACCGGCGGCGATCTGACCGGCGTAGCCCCGGTAGTCGGGGTGCTCGGCGGTCTGCGGCCGGATCACGTACTGCACGGGAAGCCGTGCGTGGCAGTGGCTCAGGTCGTGGGTGACCGGGACCGTCTCCAGGTGCTCCAGGACGGTCGGGCCGCCGTACCAGTCCATGTTCGCGGACGGCTCCACCACGTTGTCCCCGGCGAGCGCCGAGATCGGGATGGCGGTGACCTCCGGGACGCCCAGTTCGAGCGCGTACGCCGTGAACTCCTCGGCGATCGCGGCGAAGACGGACTCCTGGTAGTCGACGAGGTCCATCTTGTTGACCGCGAGCACCACATGCGGCACCCGCAGCAGCGCCGCGAGGGCCGCGTGCCGGCGGGTCTGCTCCACGACCCCGTTGCGGGCGTCGATCAGGATCACCGTCAGCTCGGCCGTGGAGGCACCCGTCACCATGTTGCGGGTGTACTGCACGTGGCCGGGGGTGTCGGCGAGGATGAACCGGCGCTTGGGCGTGGCGAAGTAGCGGTAGGCCACGTCGATGGTGATGCCCTGCTCACGCTCGGCGCGCAGGCCGTCGGTGAGCAGTGCGAGGTCCGGGGCCTCCTGGCCGCGGCTCGCGGAGGCACGCTCGACGGCCTCCAGCTGGTCGACGAGGACCGACTTGGAGTCGTGCAGCAGCCGCCCGACGAGCGTCGACTTGCCGTCGTCGACCGAACCGGCGGTCGCGAACCGCAGCAGGGTCGTCTCGGTGAGTTCCGTGGTGGTGCTCATGCTTAGAAGTACCCCTCGCGCTTACGGTCTTCCATCGCGGCCTCGGACATCTTGTCGTCGGCGCGGGTGGCGCCCCGCTCGGTCAGCCGGGAGGCGGCGATCTCCGTGATGACCTGCTCCAGCGTCACCGCGTCGGAGTCGACGGCACCCGTGCAGGACATGTCACCGACGGTCCGGTAGCGCACGAGCCGCTTCTCGACCCTCTCGCCGTCCTTGGGCCCGCCCCACTCGCCCGCCGTCAGCCACATGCCGCTGCGCGAGAACACCTCACGCTCGTGCGCGAAGTAGATCTCCGGGAGCTCGATGCCCTCGCGGGCGATGTACTGCCAGACGTCCAGCTCGGTCCAGTTGGACAGCGGGAAGACGCGGACGTGCTCGCCGGGCGCGTGGCGGCCGTTGTACAGGTTCCACAGCTCGGGGCGCTGGCGGCGCGGGTCCCACTGGGAGAACTCGTCGCGCAGCGAGAACACCCGCTCCTTGGCGCGGGCCTTCTCCTCGTCCCGGCGGCCACCGCCGAAGACCGCGTCGAACTTCTCCGCCTGGATCTTCTCCGTCAGCGGGAGGGTCTGGAGTGGGTTGCGGGTGCCGTCGGGACGCTCCTTCAGCACACCGCGGTCGATGTAGTCCTGTACGGAGGCCACATGGAGGCGCAGCCCATGTGCGGCGACCACACGGTCCCGGTACTCAAGGACCTCGGGGAAGTTGTGTCCGGTGTCCACGTGGAGCAGCGAGAAGGGGATCGCCGCCGGGGCGAACGCCTTCAGCGCCAGGTGCAGCATGACGATCGAGTCCTTGCCGCCGGAGAACAGGATCACCGGCCGCTCGAACTCACCCGCCACCTCACGGAAGATGTGGACCGCCTCGGATTCGAGCGCGTCCAGGTGGGACAGGGCGTACGGGGCTTCCGTGCCCTCGTCCACCGTCGCGACGGTCGTCGTCATGCCAGTCCCCTCTCGGTGAGCAGCGCGTGGACCGCGGCCGCGGACTCCTGGACGGTCTGGTTCTGCGACTCGATCCGCAGATCGGGCGACTCGGGCTCCTCGTAGGGGTCGTCGACCCCGGTCAGCCCGGACAGCTCACCCGCGGCCTGCTTGGCGTACAGGCCCTTCACATCGCGTACGGAGCACACCTCGACCGGGGTCGCCACGTGGATCTCGAGATACGCGGCGCCGCTCTCCTGGTGGCGCTTGCGGACGGCCTCGCGGCTGTCGGCGTACGGCGCGATGACCGGGACCAGCGCCTTGACGCCGTTGCGGGCCAGCAGTTCGGCGAGGAAGCCGATGCGCTGCACGTTGGTGTGCCGGTCCTCGCGGCTGAAGCCGAGGCCCGCGGAGATGAACTCGCGGATCTCGTCGCCGTCGAGCACCTCGACGAGGTGGCCCTCCTCGCGCAGCCGGCCTGCCAGCTCGTACGCGATGGTGGTCTTGCCGGCACTCGGCAGACCCGTGAGCCAGACGGTGGCTCCGGTCGTCACGTGCGACTCCTTGTCAGTGGTGGTCATCAGTGCAGCCCGCACTCGGTCTTGGCCCGGCCCGCCCAGCGGCCCGCGCGGGCGTCCTCGCCCTCCAGGACGCGGCGGGTGCAGGGGGCGCAGCCGACGGAGGCGTAGCCGTCCATCAGGAGCGGGTTCGTCAGGACCCCGTGTTCGGTGACATAGGCGTCCACGTCGTCCTGGGTCCAGCGGGCGATCGGCGAGATCTTGACCTTCTGGCGCTTCTCGTCCCAGCCGACGACCGGGGTGTTCGCCCGGGTCGGGGACTCGTCGCGGCGCAGTCCGGTAGCCCAGGCCAGGTAGTCCTTCAGGCCCCGCTCCAGCGGCTCGACCTTGCGCATCTTGCAGCACAGGTCGGGGTCGCGGTCGTGCAGCTTGGGGCCGAACTCGGCGTCCTGCTCGGCGACCGTCCGCGTCGGTGACAGCGTGATGACGTTGACGTCCATCACGGCCTCGACCGCGTCGCGGGTGCCGATGGTCTCCTCGAAGTGGTAGCCGGTGTCGAGGAAGACGACGTCCACGCCCTTGAGGACCCGGGAGGCGAGGTGGGCGACCACAGCGTCCTCCATCGAGGAGGTCACGCAGAAGCTCTTGCCGAAGGTGTCGACGGCCCACTGGAGGATCTCCAGCGCGGAGGCGTCCTCCAGGTCGCGGCCGGCCTGCTCGGCGAGCGCCTTGAGGTCGTCGGTCGTGCGTTCTTCCTGAATCGCGGTCATATCTGATCTCCCCCTGCGTCGGTGTGCTGAAGGCCCCGGGCGAGCAGCCCGAGGAACTTCAACTGGAATGCGCGGTTGCACGCCGCGCATTCCCAGGCGCCGTGGGCGCCTTCCAGGGCTTCGCTCGGACGCAGGTCCTCGTCGCCGCAGTAAGGGCAGTAGAAGGGGGCGGCACGCTCGCTCATGAGAGGGCCTCCTCGGACGCACGGGAGGCCCAGGCGGCGAACCGCTCGCCCTCCTCGCGCTCGGCCTGGAACCGCTTCAGAACGCGCTCGACGTAGTCCGGCAGTTCCTCGGCGGTGACCTTCAGGCCACGCACCTTGCGGCCGAAGCCGGCCTCCAGGCCGAGGGCGCCACCGAGGTGCACCTGGTAGCCCTCGACCTGCTCGCCCTGGTCGTTGAGGACCAGCTGGCCCTTGAGACCGATGTCCGCCACCTGGATACGGGCGCAGGCGTTCGGGCAGCCGTTGAGGTTGATGGTGAGCGGCTCGTCGAAGTCCGGGATCCGGCGCTCCAGTTCGTCGATCAGCTGGGAGCCGCGCGCCTTGGTCTCGACGATGGCGAGCTTGCAGTACTCGATGCCGGTGCAGGCCATGGTGCCGCGCCGGAAGGGCGAGGGCTTGGCCGTCAGGTCCAGTGCCGCCAGGGCCTCGACCAGCGGTTCGACCTGCGTCTCCTCGACATCGAGGATGATCATCTTCTGCTCGACGGTGGTACGGACCCGGCCCGAGCCGTGGGCCTCCGCGACCTCGGCGATCTTCGTCAGCGTGGCGCCGTCGACCCGGCCGACGCGGGGGGCGAAACCGACGTAGTAGCGGCCGTCCTTCTGGCGGTGCACGCCGACGTGGTCGCGCCAGCGGCCCGAGGGCTCGGAGGGCGCGGGACCGTCGACCAGCTTGCGCTTCAGGTAGTCGTCCTCCAGGACCTGGCGGAACTTCTCCGGGCCCCAGTCGGCGACGAGGAACTTCAGACGGGCCCGGGTCCGCAGGCGCCGGTAGCCCCAGTCGCGGAAGATGCCGACCACACCGGCCCACACCTCGGGCACCTCGTCCAGCGGCACCCAGGCGCCGAGCCGGACACCGAGCTTCGGGTTGGTGGACAGACCGCCGCCGACCCACAGGTCGAAGCCGGGGCCGTGCTCGGGGTGCTCGACACCGACGAACGCGATGTCGTTGATCTCGTGGACCACGTCCAGGAGCGGGGAGCCGGAGATCGCCGTCTTGAACTTGCGCGGCAGGTTGGAGAACTCCTTGCTGCCGATGTACCGCTCGTGGATCTCGTCGATGGCCCAGGTGCCGTCGATGATCTCGTCCTCGGCGATCCCGGCGACCGGCGAGCCGATGATCACACGCGGGGTGTCACCGCAGGCCTCGGTCGTGGACAGCCCGACCGCCTCCAGGCGGTTCCAGATCTCCGGGACGTCCTCGATGCGGATCCAGTGCAGCTGGATGTTCTGCCGGTCGGTGACGTCCGCGCTGCCGCGCGCGAACTCCTGGGAGATCTCGCCGATCACGCGCAGCTGCTGGGTGGTGAGGCGTCCGCCGTCGATCCGCACCCGCAGCATGAAGTACTTGTCGTCCAGCTCCTCCGGCTCCAGGATCGCGGTCTTGCCGCCGTCGATCCCGGGCTTGCGCTGGGTGTAAAGCCCCCACCAGCGCATACGGCCGCGCAGGTCGTTGGGGTCGATCGAGTCGAAGCCGCGCTTCGAGTAGATCGTCTCAATGCGTGTCCGCACATTGAGACCGTCGTCGTCCTTCTTGAACTGCTCGTTGCCGTTCAGCGGGGTGTGGTGCCCCGCGGCCCACTGACCCTCACCGCGGTGACGGCTCACCTTGCGGCGGGGCGCTGCGGCAGCAGGGTTCTGCGGGGTGGCGGCCATGGTTGTTACGTCCTTCGGGACAGGCGGGAAGCGGCTCTTACCTGCGCGTACGGGCGCATGGGTGTACATGCGCGGCATTGCGCGGGGAGGAGAACGAGAGGATGTGTCGGGTGCTGCTGCGGCTCGTCAGCGCACCGGACAGATGGCGCTGGACATGCGGCCGAGGTCGACGTGCCGCCGACTCACCAAGGCAATTCCAGTTCCAGACATGACGGAAGCGTGTCACGGCGATCTGGACACAGTCCAGCTTTATCCGCCATGTGGACACCCTTGTCTCGCTTGGTGAGACAAGGGTGTCGTTGGTCACAAAGATCCCGGGACCCCTTGTTCCCGCAGGTCAGGCCGGGTACGCCCCAGGCCAGGGTCCCGGTGCGGGCCCGTCGGCCTCCTCCTCGACCTTGGTGTCGAAGAGCTGGAAGCCACGGCGCTGGTAGTTGGCCATCGCGTGCTCCCCGTCCTTGCTGCAGGTGTGCAGCCAGACCCGCTTGGTGTCCGTCAGCCCCGGCCAGCGGTCCGCGAGGTCCCAGGCGCGGGCGGTGCCGTACGAGAGGAGGTGGCCGCCGATCCGCCGGCCGCGGAACGCCGGGATCAGGCCGAAGTAGACGATCTCCACGACGCCGTCGTCCTGGGGCTCCAGCTCCACGTAACCGGCCGGGGTGCCATGGTCGTAGGCCACCCACGTCTCCACGCCGGGGCGCTCCAGGTGCTCCTGCCACTGGGCGTAGGTCCAGGAGAGACGGTCGGTCCAGCGGATGTCGCCGCCCACGGAGGCGTAGAGGTAGCGGCTGAACTCGGGGGAGGGGATCTCGGAGCGGCGGATCTGTACATCGCCGTCCGGGGTGACGGCCGGGAGGAGGTCGGTCGGGGCGGTCTGTTCCAGGGACCAGGTGGTCACGGGGATGTTCGGCATGCCGGTCAGGGAATCATCTACCCGAGAGATCTGTCGATCGAGGCCAGTGGCAGCGCGAACAGCACCCTGCCCGACTGGGACCACACATCGCCCGTCTGTTCCCAGTACGACAGGGACTCCGACTCCGCGCTCCAGCAGCTGCGGGTCTCGTCCGTGCCGCAGCGGGTCGCCTTCGCGGGGGTCGAGGTGTTCTGCCGCCACAGGGTGCCGTGGTCGCCCGCCGTCTCGGCCGCCCGGCCCAGGTACCACTGGGAGTCGTACGACAGGACCGGGCCGGAGCCGGAGGCCTCGGTGGCGTAGGCCTCGGCCACGCGTGCGTAGCCGTCGGTGCCGGTGGCGAGGAGGCCGGAACGGCCGGGGTCGGCGCTGAAGTCGTAGCGCCACACGCGGGCGTCCGTGTCGCCGTCGCCGGAGACCCACTCGCTCGCGACCAGGCTGTCCGGGGAGGTGCTGCGGTCCAGGGAGAGGTAGTCGGGGCGGGTGGCGCCGGTCTCGGAGGCCAGGCGGTAGGAGCCCACCGCGGGCAGGACCCACTGGGCGCCGTGCGCCGACCAGCCGCCGCGGACCCTGCCGACCGCGTCGCTGTCGACGGTGGCCCGCTGCACGCGGTTCATGTCGTAGACGTACAGCGCGTCGCCGTCGTCGCCGCTCGCGGTGACCAGCAGCTTGTTCTGGTACCAGACCATTCCGGAGACCTGCGAGAGGAGGCCGCGGTAGTCGCGTCCGCCGTCCACGGGGACGGCGAGGAGGACCCAGGAGTAGGTGAGCCGGCCCAGGTCGTCGGCGTCGACGAAGGCGACCCGGGCGAGGCCCCCGCCGTTCGCCTCGGTGCCGGTGCGGCTCCACGCGGAGAGGATCACGCGGTGGGCGCCCCACCTGCCGTCGTCGTCGGCGTCCCCGGAGGTGGTGACGGCCCCGGCCCGCCAGGACCGGGTGTCGGCGGCGTCCCAGCAGTACGCGGCGGTGGCCGCCGGTGCCACGGGCAGCGCCCTGCGCTCGCCGGGCGTGCACTCGATCGCGTCGCGCAGACTCCGGTCGGCGGAGTCGAGGACGGCGGACACCCCGACCGGACGTCCCATCGCGGCGGAGAGCCGGTCGAGGGAACCCTGCGGGACCTGGGACTCCTTGAGCCGCAACTGGTCGGTCTCGGCGGCCGAGTCGAGCGCCTTGAGCGTCCCGGGATTGGCGGCGACCGTGGCCTGGGAGGCGCTGATCATGGTGGCGGCGGCGGTCAGCGCGAGGGCGGTCCCGGCCAGGAAGGCGCGCAGCGCTTGGCCCCGCTTGCGCCTGCGGTGTCTGCCACGTTGCTTCATACCGTCCTCCCGAGGCGGGCCAACTGCGCCTGATGATCCGTACGTTGATCGAGGAGCAGGTGGGGTGGCCCGTAGGGGGATGCTACGGCAGTGAAGGGCCGCTGGGGACGAAGACCCTGCAATTATGCGGAAGTCGCACACCCGGGACGGTCAGTTCGTCCCGTCGGACACACGGACGCCGAGCACGGCCGGCGCGGTCGAGTGCGGCAGCAGGTCGCCCGGGCTCTCCGGCAGCAGCACCTCGACCTCGGCGTCTTCGCAGAAACGATACGGCCGGTGTTCCAGGAACGCCCCGAGATATCGCCGTACCCGGGACATCTCCGCGCGCACGGTCACCGTACGGCCCGGATCGCCGAACATGTCCTCGGCCAGGCCCGCCGCGCTGCGGCCCGAGCGGTGCAGGGCCAGCAGGTAGAGCAACTCGGCGTGCCGGGGACTCAGTTCGTGACTCCAGCTGCCGGCGCCGCCCGACACCGTCACCGTCCAGCGGCGCGGATGCGTGAGGTCGAGGACGATCCGGGTGACGGTCTGCGGCTCCGGCTGGTCGGCGGCGCGGATCAACCAGCCGCTCGCCAGCGGCTCCAGGGAGCACAGTCCGAGCGCCGGCAGCCACCGGCGGCCCGCCGAGGGCGACTTGGGCAGCGCGATCCGGTTCGGGTACGGCATTCCGGTCACCGCCGCCGTCCAGCCGTCCCTGTCCACCACCAGGGCCCGGCCATCGAGCCGGCAGAGCACCGGCGCCGCCACCGCGCGCAGTTGCTCCAGTGAGGTCAGATGCAGTTCACGCAGCCGTGACTCGGCGAGCTTGGCCACCGAGTCGACCCAGGAGAGGGTGGCCGGGTGCATGGTCTCCAGCGGGCCGCTGACATCGACCACGCCGATCAGCCGGCCGTCCCGCGGGTCCTTGATGGGGGCGCCGGTGCAGGTCCACGAGGTCTGCGAGCGGACGAAGTGCTCGGAGGCGAAGACCTGGACGGGGCGGCGCACCACCACCGGGGTGCCTATGCCGTTCGTCCCGACGACGTTCTCCCGCCAGTCGGCGCCGAGTTCGAAGCCGGTGCCGTCGGCCTTGCGCAGCACATGGGAGCTGCCCTCCCGCCACAGCACCCGGCCGTCCTCGTCGGCGACCACCATGATGTGGTGGGCCACGTCCGCGACCGACAGCAGCCCTTCCCGCAGCACCGGCAGCACGTGCCGCAGCCGGGTGTCCTCCCGGCGCCGCCGCACCTCCTCCGGCGGCAGCAGCCCTGACCGGAAGTCATGGTCCGGGTCGACGCCGCCGCGCAGCATACGGCCCCAGGACTCCTCGATCACGGGGCGCGGAGCCATGGGGGCGCGCCGGCCGGACAGCGTGGCTGAGCGGACGTCGCTCAGTACCCGGGCCGCGCGTGCCGAGTCCACGGCGGCGAGGTGGGTCACGTGTGTCGGCGAGAGCGGCACGGGTCCGTCCTTCCGGTCCGTTTTGACTGTCTGTCCAATAGTGCCGGTCGTGTCCGAGTGAGGGACACAGTCCGTTCATAGACGCCAGGAAGTTGCAACCCCCTGCAACCCTGGTGGTGGACGGTGGCTTGTTTGAAACTTGGGCCAACGCCGTCTCGCAGCGGCGTGTTTCGGCCTCTGGGCCATATCGGGGGTGGTGCCGTGTCGGCGCAGCACCACCCCCGGCTTTTTGCTTGTGGGCGTCTGCGGCGCCGTTGTGGCTTGTCGCGCAGTTCTCCGCGCCCCTGTCGGTCAGGCCTGCGGCCTTGACCGATCCACCATCTTCGCCAGGTCCAAACTCGTGGGCAGGGTGCCGAAGGCCGTTCCCGAGTCGCCGCCCAGGCGAGACGCGCAGAAGGCGTCTGCCACCTCCGGAGGGGCGTAGCGGACCAGCAGGGAACCCTGTAGCACCAGCGCGAGGCGTTCCGTCAGGCGGCGGGCCCTTCCCTCGATGCCGTCCAGGTCGGCCAGTTCGGTGAAGAGGTGCTTCGTCGCCGCGTCCAGGCGGTGGTCGGCGCCGCGGGACACGCCGATCTCCAGGAGGTAGGCGTTCAGGGACTGGGGTTCTCGTTGGAGGGCCCGTACGACGTCCAGGGCCTGGATGTTGCCCGCGCCCTCCCAGATCGAGTTCAGCGGTGACTCGCGGATCAGGCGGGGCAGGCCCGACTCCTCCACGTAGCCGTTGCCGCCGAGGCACTCGGCGGCCTCCGTGGTGAGGGGGGTGCAGCGCTTGGTGATCCAGTACTTGGCCGCCGGTACCGCGACCCTGAGGAAGGCACGCTCCTGTTCGTCGTCCTTGTCGTAGGCGGCCGCCAGGCGCAGGGCGAGGGTGGTCGCCGCCTCGGATTCGAGGGCCAGGTCGGCCAGGACGTTGCGCATCAGCGGCTTGTCGACGAGCTTGCCGCCGAAGGCCTCGCGGTGGGTGCAGTGGTGGATCGCCTGGGCCACGGCCTGGCGCATCAGGCCCGCCGAGCCCAGGACGCAGTCGAGCCGGGTCGCCTCGACCATCTCGATGATGGTGCGCACCCCGCGGCCCTCGTCGCCGACCCGGCGGGCCCAGGTCCGGTCGAACTCGACCTCGCCGGAGGCGTTGGAGCGGTTGCCGAGCTTGTCCTTGAGGCGCTGGAGGAGAAACGTGTTGGCGGTGCCGTCCTCCAGGACGCGGGGGACGAGGAAGCAGGTGAGGCCGCCGGGGGCCTGGGCGAGGACCAGGAAGCCGTCCGACATGGGGGCCGAGCAGAACCACTTGTGGCCGGTGAGCTCGTAGGTCTCGCCGTCGGGGAGGGGGCGCGCGGAGGTGGTGTTCGCGCGGACATCGCTGCCGCCCTGCTTCTCCGTCATGCCCATCCCGAACAGGGCGCCCGCCTTGAGGTGGGCGGGCCGCAGCTCGCGGTCGTAGACCATGGAGGTCAGGCGGGGCTCCCACTCGGTGGCGAGGTCGGGGTCGGTGCGCAGGGCGGGGACCGCGGCGTGGGTCATCGACAGCGGGCAGCAGTTTCCGGCGTCGACCTGTGTCCACAGCACGAACGCGGCCGCGCGCCGGACGTGCCCGCCGGGGCGGGCCCAGGCGGCGGTCAGGCCCGCCGAGACGCCCTTGCCGAGCAGCCGGTGCCAGGCCGGATGGAACTCGACCTCGTCGACACGGTGGCCGTAGCGGTCGTGGGTGTGCAGCCGGGGCGGGTTCTCGTTGGCCTGGACACCCCACTCCTGCACCTGCGCGGAGCCGCAGGCCCGGCCGAGCGCCGCCAGCTCACCGTGCACCTCGTCGAGCAGCTCGGGGTCGAGGTGGCGTTCGACGGCCGCCCGCAGAGCGCGGTCGGCGCTGTAGACGTCGTAGCCGATCAGGGGCGGGGGCTGGTTGGTCACCGTGTGCGTGCTGCCTGCCATGCCTGCGAACGTACCCCGGGGTGGGGGGCCGGTCACCTCACGGACACGGCAGGGGGCGGTGGATCTTCGAGGCGGTCGCGGGGCTGGTGGGTGAGGTTCTGTGGTGGCGGGGAAGCAGGTCGGTGGGGTGTCGGTACGTGGATTTCCGTGCTGGTCGGGGCGCTGGTCCGTGGACGCCGTGTCGGCCGTGGCGCCGGT
This sequence comes from Streptomyces sp. NPDC048420, assembly GCF_040651535.1. Lineage (NCBI taxonomy): Bacteria > Bacillati > Actinomycetota > Actinomycetes > Kitasatosporales > Streptomycetaceae > Streptomyces > Streptomyces sp. NPDC048420. The sequence continues at coordinate 145,738 of NZ_JBEZKG010000003.1, read as the reverse complement.
TCGTGGTGGCCGCGGGCTGGACCGAGGGCCCGCTGGTGGTCGTAGCGCCGCTTGAGGAGCCCGTGCTGCCGCGGAGCCCGCGCGTGGCTCCCGTGTGGGTCCGCGGGGCTGATCGCCCGGGCGCGCATATGCCGTGGCGCCGCCTTGAGGCCGGTGCTAAACGCCACCTGGCCGTAGCTGTACGAGAACTGGGCCGCGTCGGTGTCGCGGGCGGTGGCCGCGACCTTGTCGCCGCGCTCCAGGGCCGCCCTGCCGCAGGGGCCACCGGAGCCGGTGATGCGCTGCGCCGACCCGAGCCCCGTGCCGAGGCGCCCCCGACGGCCGCGCCCGAACACGCACCGGCCGCCCGCCCTGCGGAAGGGCGGGCGGCCGGGGAGGGCGGGGCTCACGCGAGGTGGGCCATCACCTCCGCCGTCTGGTGGACCGGGTCCGCCTCGGGCAGGCCGTGCGGCCAGCCGGGGCGGTACACCGTGTCGAGGTAGCGCTCGCCGAGGTCCGGGGCGATCGCCACCGCAGTGAGGCCGCGGCGGCCGTGGGCGGACAGCCACTGGTGGGCGCCGCTGACGACCGTGCCCGTCGAGCCGCCGAACAGGAAGCCCCGGGCGGCCAGCCGGCGGCAGACCTGGAGGGTGTCCGGTTCCTCGACGAGCACCACGTCGTCGATGTACGACTTGTCGAGCAGCTGCGGGGGCACGCTCGTGCCGAGACCCGGGATCATCCGGACTCCGGGCGGGCCGCCGAAGGTGATCGAGCCGACGCTGTCGACGGCGACGATCCGCACCGGGCGCCGCCACTGCCAGAACCAGCGGGCGCAGCCCATCAGGGTCCCGGTGGTGCCGGCCCCGACGAACAGCACGTCCAGGTCCGGGAAGCGGCGCGCGATGTCCGGCGCGGTGGTGCGGTAGTGCGCCCGCCAGTTCCCCTGGTTGCTGTACTGGTTGAGCCACACGTACCGCTCGTCCGAGGCACACAGCGCCCGCACGTAGTTGAGCCGGGCCCCGAGGTACCCGTCGTGCAGGTCCGGCTCCCTGACCACGTGCACCCGGGTGCCGAGTGCCTCCATCAGCCGGATGGTGACCAGGTTGCACCGCGAGTCGGTCACGCACAGGAACCGGTAGCCCCGGCTCGCGGCGATCATGCTCAGAGCCACCCCCAGGTTCCCCGACGACGACTCGACCAGGATCGACCCGGGCCGCAGGGTGCCGTCGCGCTCGGCGGCGTTCACCATCTCGCGGGCCGCCTTCAGCTTGATCGACCCGGCGAAGTTGAAGCCCTCGCACTTCAGGTACAGCGGAAGCTCCAGCGCCGCCCGCAGGTCGACGTAGAGGTCTGACTCGTTGAACTCCGAAGGATCGGATATGACGGGCATGACGCCCCCCTCCTCATGCGCGCAGCTGGTTCAGCCGTACCGGCGCAGCTCGTTGAAGAACCCGTCGACGACGTGCAGTTCGCCGCGCCGGGCCAGTTCGTCGTGGACGAACCGGCCGACGGCGAGGTCGAGCACCCCCAGGCCGAAGGGGGAGAACACCACCGTCCGGTCCGTCGGGACGGTCACCCGTCCGGTCAGCACGTCGTCGAGCGTGCCGTCGATGAAGTCCCTGCTCCCCGTGAGCTGTTCGGCCAGGTGCGGGGAGGTCTCGGCCTTGAGGCAGTGCTCGACGTCGTCGACGAAGTTGGCGGAAGCGAGCAGGATCTCCGGGTCGAGATCGCGCAGGGACACATGCAGGACCAGGGGGTGATGGCCGAACCACGACGGATCGTGGACGTGCGGCTTGCCCGCGACCGTGGCGAAGACCACCAAGTCGCTGGAGCGGATGAGGGATTCGGCCGTGTCGTGCACGGACACCTTCCCCGGCGCCCCGGACCGCTCCAGATAGCCGCGGAACCCGGCGGCGCTCTCGGCGGACAGGTCGTGTACACCCGTCTCCTCGAACTCCCAGCCGGTGGCGGTGAGATGGGTGTGGATGTAGCGGGCGATCAGCCCGGTGCCGATGAAGCCCACCCGGGTCGGGCGGACCCGGCCCGCGATGAGCTTCCCGGCCGCCAGCGCAGCCGAGGACGCCGTACGCGTGGCGCTGATGACCGAACTCTCCAGACAGGCGAACGGGTAGCCGGTCTCCGGGTCGTTGAGGATCAGCACCGCCGAAGCGCGCGGCAGACCTGACTTGATGTTCTCCGGGAAACTGGAGACCCACTTCAGGCCGTCGACCCTGAGCGGTCCGCCCAGCGAGGCGGGCAGCGCGATGATCCGGGACGACGGGCGGTCCGGGAACTTCAGGAAGTACGAAGGCGGGTTCACCGAGTCGCCGGCGCCGTGCAGCCGGTACACGGCCTCGACGAGGTCCGCGATCTCCGGTTCCCTTCCGTGCAGGGCCTGTTGGACCTGGGCGCCGGTGACGAGCGCGAAGGAAGGAGTGTCCAGGGTGCTCATACGCCACTCACCTCGCCGTCGGCGCGCAGCACCGGGTTGCCGAGCGCGGCCAGCACCTCGCGCGGCCCCTCGAAGGGCTCGCGGCTGTGCGCCGTACGGATGTTGTCGACGAGCAGGAGGTCGCCGTCCTGCCACGGCTCGCGCACGGTGTGGGCGTCGTAGACCTCGTTGATGGTCCGCACGACCTCCGCGTCGATCGGATCGCCGTCGCCGAAACGGGTGTTGAAGGGCAGTCCGTCGGCGCCGTACATCTCCACCAGGTATTCGTGCACTTCGGGCTCCATGGTCCACTCGTTGAGGAACGCGATCTGGTTGAACCAGCAGGGCAGGCCCCCGGCCGGGTGCCTGAGCACCGCGCGGCGCCGCTGCCGGGTGTGCAGGGAGCCGTCGCTCTGCCAGGCGAACTCGATGGCGTGCCGGCGGCAGTAGCGCTCGACGGCGTCGCGGTCGCCCGTGCCGAACGCCTCCTCGACGGACGCGCCGATCTCCTCGTGGTACGCCCGGGTCAGCAGCCAGCCCTCGCGCTCGAACCGGGAGACCAGGTCGCGGGGCAGGTCCCGCAGCACCGCCGACGCGTCGGCGAGCGCGGTCGCGCCTCCCGACCCGGGCGCCTCCAGGCACGCGTACAGCAGCAGGCTCGGGAACTCCAGGCCGTAGCTGAGCTCGTGGTGCATGCACATCAGCTGGTTCGGCGGCCACTTGGTGGACGAGTACACACCGTCCGCGTAGCGGCGCCGGGGCGCGAAGGGCTCGCGGTCGGGCATCAGGCCGTCGGTCAGCCGCCGGAAGACGGCCTCGGTGGTCGCGGGGTCGGCGAGACCCAGACCGCGTACCAGGACGGAGCCGTGTCCGAGGACGAGGGCGTGCAGCGGGTCACGGTGCTCGGCGGCCCAACTCACCGGATTGCCCCCGGACTTGGCGTGCAGGATCGGCGGAGTGCCGGGGGCCAGGTCCAGGTACGGAAGGAGACTCGTGGATGACATCTCGGGGTTCCTTTCAGCTGCGCCGGTCGAGCAGGTCCGCCAGGTCCGCGAGGACCGGGTGGCGGACGACGTCCTTGAGGGTGATCGCGCGGTCCAGGGCGATCGCGAGACGCACGGCGGACAGCGAGCTGCCACCGCGGTCGAAGAAGTGGTCGAGCCGGCCGATCCGGTCGGCGGGAACACCGAGGACCTCGGCCCACGCGGCCGCCAGCCGCCGCTCGCCTTCCGTCACGGGCTCGCTCGCCACCGTGGCGTCGAGGTCCTCGGCGAGCGCGGTGAGCGTGCGGCGGTCGGTCTTGCCGTTGGCGGTCAGCGGCAGCCGCTCCCGCCAGTGCACGACGGCGGGCACCATGTACGACGGCAGCGACGCGGCCAACCGCTCCCGTACCGTGTCCGCGCCGACCGGCTCGGGCCCGGTGCAGAACGCGGCGAGCTGGGCGCCCCGGACGACCACGACGGCTCCGTCGCGGACGCCGTCCACCCGCAGCAGCGCGTTCTCGATCTCACCGATCTCCACGCGGAACCCACGGATCTTGATCTGGGTGTCCCGGCGGCCGAGGAACTCCAGCCGGCCGTCCGGCCGCCAGCGCCCCACGTCACCGCTGCGGTAGAGCCGCTCACCAGGCCGGTGCGGGTCCTCCATGAACGCGGCCGCGGTCCGCTCGGGGTCGTTGACGTACCCGCGCCCCACGCACACCCCGGAGAAGACGATCTCACCCGGCGCACCGAACGGCACGGGGACCAGGTCCTCGTCCACCACGTACACCCGCACATTGCGCACCGGCCGCCCGAGCGGCACCCGGTCGCCGTCCGGCACCCGGTCCATGACCTCGTGGTTGGTGTCGTCCGAAGTCTCGGTCAGTCCATAGGCGTTGGCCAGCCTGATCCCGGGCGCGTTGGCGAACCAGCGCTGCACCAGCTCCCGCTTGACCGCCTCACCGGTCACCGACACACAGCGCAGGTCGGCCAGTTCACGCGGCCGCTGCCCCAACTCGGCCAGTACCGCCTCCAGATACGACGGCACGATCTGGAGCACGTTGACCCGTCCCCGGACCACCGTGTCCACGAACCGCGGCACGTCCAGGATCGTCTCCTGGTCGACGACCACGGTCCGCCCGCCCACGAGGGTGGCGGCGAGCAGCTGCCACAGGGAGATGTCGAAGCACTGCGGCGCGGTCTGCGCGACCACGTCGTTCTCGCCGATCCCCAGGTCCTCGATCTTGGCGAGCACATGGTTCAAGAAGCCGGCGTGCTCGCACATCGCGCCCTTGGGCTCACCGGTGGAGCCGGACGTGAAGTAGATGTAGGCCAGTTGACCCGCCGCGACCGGGACCCCGAGGTCGTCGTCCGCGTGGCCCTCGGTGTACACGTCTTCCACGAACAGCGTCCCGTCGGCCGTACCGGAGAGGGAGCCGGTGCTGCCCTGCTCCGTGACGACGAGCTCGCAACCCGCCCGCGACAGCGTCCTCGCGACCCGCTCGGCCGGGAAGTGCGGCTCGACGGGCAGATACACCCCGCCCGCCTTGAGCACGCCGAGTACGGCCGCCATCCAGTCCAGGTTCCGTTCCATGACGACGGCGACGACATCCTCGGCCGTGAGGCCACGGGCCAGCAGGGCCCGACCGACCTGGTTGGCCCGGGAGTTGAGCTCGGCGTACGTCCACTGCCGCTCACCTTCCACGGCGGCCACGGCGTCCGGGTGCTTCTCGACCCGCTCCTCGAACAGCTCGTGCACGCGCCGGTCCGGGAGTTCACGGTCAGGGCCCGCCAACCCCTCTAGTTGGAAGCGGAGTTCGTCCTCGGACAGCAGGCTGGTGCGGTCCGGGTCGGTGAGCGCGGTGAGGTGGTAGCCGGCGATGCGGGCGGCGGCGTCGGTGTCGAGGACGCCGGTGCGACAGCCCAGCCGAAGTGTGCCGTCGGTGATGGTGACCCGCAGTTCGTCGTCGGGCGTGCCGAGGGCGGCGAGGACCTTGGTGTGCGCCGTCAGCAGCGCGGCGGGATCGGTCGGTGTGCCCTCGGGCAGCCGGACCGCGTACTCCGTGACATCCGGTATCGGACCGGGCGTCGGGTGCGGAACTGTTTCCATGACGTGCTTCCCCCTGTGTGTTCTTCGTTCAGGCAGTTCGGGCCGCGTCGGGCCCGTCAGACGCCTCGCAGCGCCACCGCCGGATTACCGCCCCAGTGCGCCCCCGGCGGCATCTCTTCGCCCTTCATCAGGAAGGCGTCGGCACCGAGCACCGCGCCGTCGCCCATCCGGACGCCGTAGTGGACCAGCGCGCCCGCCCCGAGGGTGCAGCCGTCGCCGATGACGATGTGGTCGGACTTGAAGGTGCCGTCCTCCTGGGAGTGCGACTGCACCTTGGAGTGGGCGCCGAGCGTGCAGTCGTCGCCGATCGTGGTGAGTGTCCGCTCGGTGATGGCGACGCCGTCGTCGAAGACCCGGCGGCCGATCCGCACGCCCATGAGCCGCCAGACGACGTTCTTGAAGGGCGTGCCGTTGAACACCTTGAGCTGGCCGTCGGGCACCTTCCACAGGCGCTCGTGCCACCAGAAGTACGGGTCGTAGATGGAGCACAACCGCGGCTGCAGCGGCCGGAACCGGGTGATCAGGCGCTCGACCATGACGTAGTAGCCGACGGTCAGCACGAAACCGGCCATCAGGTAGGCGCTGATCAGCAGGGAGCCGAGGGCGCCCTGGCCGCCGTAGAGATCGAGGACCGCGAAGCCGAGCAGGGTCAGTGCGAACCAGTGCAGCCACCGGACGAAGAGAAACAGGGCCATGGAGCGGGCGTTGAAGCGGTTCTTGGCGGACAGGCGGCGGCGCAGCTCATCACCCTCACGCAGGTGGTCGAAGCGCCGGTCACGTTCCACCGTGCGCGGGATCTCGAAGGGCGGTGAGCCCAGCAGACCCACTCCCTCGCGGAGTTCGCCGTCGAGCGGGACCATCACCTTCGTCGCGAGCAGGCAGTTGTCGCCGGTACGGCCCCCGACCGGGTAGGCGATGTGGTTGCCGAGAAAGTTGTGCCCCCCGATCGTGACCCGCGAGACACGGAACGAGGTGCTGGAGTACTCGGCGTTGAGGACCGAAAGGCCGTCGGCGACCATCGTGCCGCTGCCGACGGTGGCCAGGTAGGGCGTCTCGTGCGCCACCTCGGTGCCGAAGTTCGAGCCGGTCTGCTCGACGTGAGAGAGGTCGTAGCCGATGGACCGCAGGTAGGGAACGATGTACGAGCTGTCGCCGCACAGCCACTTGAAGAACTTGATGTTGGTCATGCGGGCGATCGCGCGCTGCACCGAGTAGTGGTAGCCGTACAGCGGATAGACCCGGTCGGCTGTGAGCGTCAGGTTCAGCAGCCGGGGCAGCACGGTCACGGTGACCAGGCCCATGGTGATGGAGCCGAGGAAGAGGGCGAGGGACAGGGCCAGGGCCTGGGCGTAGAAGGCCGTCGTGGTCAGTTCGTTCGTGTTCGGTTCGAGGAGCGGGCCCAGCGCCGGGACGAGATCCATCACCAGGTAGGTGCCGCCGATGCCGAACGGGACGTACACCAGCAGGGTCTGGAGCAGCGCCACCAGCGCGTAGCCGAAGCGACGCGGGGTGGTGCAGCGGGCCGCGGGCACGCGGATGTGGTCGACGTCGGTGGGGCGGGCCGGTGAGCCGTGCCAGCGCTGGCCGGCGGGGATCGCGGCGCCGTCGTACAGCGCGGAGGAGTGGCCGAGTTGGCCGCCGTCGCCGATCGAGGTGCCGATGTCGAGGACGGTCTTCTCGCCGACGAACACGTCCCGGCCGAGGGTCACGGGGCCGGTGCGGATCCGGCCCGCGTGCGCCCGGTAGCCGAGGAACAGGGAGTCCTTGCGGATCACCGTGCCGGCGCCGACGGTCAGCAGGTCGGTGGCCACCGGCACCGAGTGGGACAGGATCGTGACGCCCGGGCCGATACGGGCGCCGAGGGCCCGCAGGTAGAGGACGTACAGCGGGTTGCCCGTGAACAGGACCATCGGGTTGGCGTGCAGCAGCGCCTTGACGAGCCAGAAGCGGACGTAGGCGAGGCCCCACACCGGGAACTCCGTCTCCTTCCAGCGGCCCACCAGCACCCACTTCGCCACCACCGGCAGGGTGCACACGGTGAGGAACAGGGCGCCGCCGAAGACCAGCGAGCGCAGGTAGACGGAGAGCAGGCCGTGGCCGCCGGATATCCAGGAGTACCCCCCGGCCAGGGCCGTCCCGGCGGTGAAGCAGTACACGGCGAACAGGAGGAACTGCAGGACCCCGCACAGGACGTAACGGGCGGTGCTGCCAGGCGGCGGGGGCGGCTCGGCCGGTCGGGCGGGCGCCGGTTCGGCGGCCGGGACCTCGGCGAGCGCCGCCGCCAGACTGCGGATCGTCGGATGGCCGTAGACGTCCCTCATCGACACCGCCGGCAGGTCGCCCCGCTTCCTGACCCGCGCGCAGAACTGCGCCATGACCAGGGAGTTGGCGCCCAGGTCGTCGAAGAAGTGGCTGTCGATGGGCACTTGATCCGTCTTCACGACCCCGGCCAGCACCTCGGCGAAGACCTGCGCGGTGCCGTTCGCCGGGGCGACTGTCGTGATCTCGCCGGGATTTACCACCACTTGAGCTCCTAGATCATTACTTTTGGTCTTATGGACTATTCGGTGTGCCTGCTAAGTCGGACCGGGCCGTCCACCGGTTCCGGGGGTTGCGGCGGTGTTACGGCCTCGCGACACCGCCGGGCCGCGCCTGCGACGACCGTTTCCAGCGGGCCACGCCCGACGTGCCGCCACGCGAGGGCGAAGAGGAGCGCTCCGGTGGTCATGACGGCGTAGAGGAGCTCGGGGGAGTCGGAGAGCGCACCGGTGGCGAGCAGGAGCACATGGGCGGCGTACAGGGTCAGCGGCATGCTGCCCGCCGCTGCGAGCGGTGTGAGCGCCCGCGTGAGAAGGGCGCTCCTGGTCAGCAGCAGGGCGCCGCCGAGGATGGCCGCCGCCGAGCCCAGGGTGAGGAGCATGTCGAACGGCGTGGTGGTGTGCGGCGCGCGGGAGAGCAGGGCCCACCAGGTCACGCCGTCCGGGCTGTCCCACAGGGCCTCGGCGCGGGAGGCGCCCGGGAACTCCGCGCGCCACAGCTGCCGTAGGCCGTCGAACCGGAACAGGACCAGCGACGACACCGCCCAGACACCGGCGACCAGGGCGAGGCCGCCTCCGAAGAGCCGGGGCGCGATCCTTCGGGACGTCAGGTCCACTCGGCCGAGGGCGAGTCCGGCACACAGGTAGGCGGTCCAGGCGAGTACCGGGTAGTCGCCGTGCACCAGCAGGTCCGAGACCAGGCCGAGCGGGTCGGTGACGACGTCCTGGAGGACCGGGTCGCCGTCGAAGGCGGGCTCGGGCAGCACGCCCCGCAGTGCGTGGACGGCGAACGGGGCTCCCAGGGCCAGGGTCAGGGACAGGGCCGTCAGGGTCCGCGGGCCGAGGCCGAGCAGTGGGATCGCGATCAGGAACAACAGGGCGTAGAACGCCAGGATCACGTCCACGTCCAGGTCCGCCGCGCGTGAGGCGTAGCCGAGCAGCAGTCCGATCAGCGCGATGACGCCGGCCCGTGCCGCCACCGCGGCGGCCGCGGGCCGACCGGTCACCGGCCGGCGGCCGCCGGTGGTGAACGCCAGTCCGATCCCGGCCGTCACGGCGAACGTCGCCGAGGAACGGCCGCCCGCGAACATCCATGCGGGCGTGGGCGATCCGGCCTCGTCGAACGCGCCGAACACATGAACGGAGAACATTCCGAGCAGTGCGAGGCCCCGTGCCACATCGACCCCCACGACGCGCGGCACGGCATGCTTCGGTGTGTACGGAGCAGGCATGGGAATTCTCCAGAGAGAGATACGGCGGAATAATGCCCGCTGTTCACCGCGCAGCGGAAAATCATGATGAAGAACCCCCGTGTTTCCGGTGTGCCGGAAGAAAAAGAAGTGCCATGAGACACTGAGTGAAAGAGGAGAAGGAGCGGTTCGGTATGCGCCTGGAGTGACCACGCGGCGGGTGCGGGGCGGCCGGTTCGAGCCTTGGTCAGGGCTCTGAGAATGCAATCCGAATTGTTTCGATGCGCTCATGAACGGGTCAAGCGCGTTTCAGTCAATGGCGGTTTCTTGCTGGTCGACCGTTCCCTGTCGGTATGACCCGTTGGTGCCGTTCCGTGGCGCCACCGGGGAACTCACCCCATGGGTGGTGCATATACCATCGGGCATTCCGCTTTCCGGGGCCTCGAAATCCGGCCACCGGGTTCATGACAGAAAAGGGGTTCGATTTCCTTGACCATTTCCGAGGAGTTGCCCGGCGTTTTCCGCGGCATGACGGAACCGAACACGAGCGGGCGTTCCCCGCACGGATGTGCTCCCGACCGGGACCGGGGGATGAGTGCACGCTCCCACGGCGGATACCTTTAGGTCGTGCAGGCAGCAAGCGAATCCCCTCAACAGCCCTCCGGCCGGCTCCACCGGGCCCGTGCCCTCTACCGGAACGTGTCGAAGCGCAGGACCGCCTGGCTGCTGCTCAAGGACACCGTCAACTCGTGCATCGAGTACCGCATCCTCGGGCTCGCCGCCGAGGCCGCGTTCTTCTCACTGCTGTCGGTGCCGCCCCTGCTGCTCAGCCTCATCGGCCTGCTCGGCTACGTCGACGACTGGACCGGCACCGACACCATCAACAGCCTTGAGGCCAACATCCTGGACGCCGCGCGCACGGTCCTGTCCGACAAGGGCGTACGGCAGATCGCGCAGCCGATCCTCGACGACGTGATGAAGGGCGGCCGCCCCGACGTCATCTCCGTCGGCTTCCTGTTCGCCCTGTGGTCCGGGTCGCGCGCGGTGAACGTCTTCATCGACACCATCACCGTCATGTACGGCCTCGACGGGGTCCGGGGCATCGTCAAGACCCGGCTCGTGGCGTTCGCCCTGTTCATCGCGGGGCTGCTGCTCGGGTCGGTGGCGCTGCCGCTGGTGGTGGCGGGGCCGGACGCGGTCGTACGGATCGTGCCGTGGTCGGAGACGCTGGTGCAGGTGTTGTACTGGCCCGTGGTGATCGTGCTCTCCATCGCCTTCCTGACGACGCTGTTCCACGTCTCGGTACCGGTGCGCTCACCGTGGATCGAGGACGTGCCGGGCGCGCTGGTGGCCCTGGCGATGTGGGTGCTCGGGAGCTTCCTGCTCCGCATCTACCTGCAGAACACGATCGAGGGCGCGACGATCTACGGCTCGCTGGCCGCGGCGGTGGCGGTGCTGCTGTGGATCGGCGTCTCGGCCTTCGCGGTACTGGTGGGCGCCGCGGTGAACGCCGCGATCGACCGCGTGTGGCCGGCGGCGGCGACGGCGGCGGCGCGCGCGGCGAACGAACGGATGCGGGAGGCGCAGGTCGCGGAGTACGTGGCCCGGGCGGCCGCGGGCCACGAGACCGACCCCGACGACCCCGACATGCCCTCCGAGTTCCCGGAACGCTGGTCCCGCTTCCTTCCTCCGGAGGACGTGACGGCCAGGTTGCGCGCGAAGACGACACATCCCCCGCAGAAACCGGAGGGTTCCTGAGAGGGGCGCGTCGTAGCCTTGGTACGTGTACAGGGAAGGCCCTCCACGCTCTCAGGTGCTGTCGTTTGGACCGGTGACGGCTCCGGGCGGGTCCTGCCCGACGGGTGCATGGACCTGCTCTGGAACGAGGGGCGACTGCTCGTCGCCGGGCCCGACACCCGGGCGTACGTCGCCGGAGGCGCCCCGAGCACCTGGGTGGGCCTGCGCTTCGCTCCTGGTTCCGCGCCCGCCTTCCTGGGAGTGCCCGCTCATGAACTGCGGGACCTCCGTGCCGAGTTGGCCGATCTCTGGCCGGCTTCGGAGGTACGGCGGCTGCGGAGCCGTATCGCAAGGGCCGCGGACCCCGCCACGGCCCTGGAGGAGATCGTCCTGGAGCGTGCCGCACCGCCGGACCCCCTCCTCGGAGCCCTCGTCACCTCGCTCGACGCGGGCCGCTCCGTCGCCGTGGCCGCCGACGAACTCGGCCTCGGGGCACGCCAGTTGCACCGGCGATCCCTCGTCGCGTTCGGGTACGGGCCGAAGACGCTGGCCCGGATCCTGCGCTTGCGGCGGGCTCTCGTGCTGGCTCGGGGCGGAGTGCCGTTCGCGGAGACGGCGGTGCGCAGCGGGTTCGCGGATCAGGCCCATCTCGCGAGGGACGTCAAGGAGTTGGCGGGAGTACCGCTCGGGCGGCTACTCGACGGCTAGCGGCGCGTACAGGTCGACGCCGTTGCCGTCCGGGTCGTGCAGGGAGGCGTAGCGCTGGCCCCAGGGGGCGTTCCACGGCTTGAGTTCGCCGTGATGGCCCTCGCTCACCAGCTCCTCGTACACCGCGTCGACCTCGGCGGGGTCGGCGCAGCGCAGCGCGAGGCCGGTGCGGCTGCCGCCGGCCGGTGGCTGCCAGCCGGGGAGGAAGGAGCGGACCGTCTCCTCGGTGTCGATCATCAGCCGCACACCGCCAGGGAGTTCGGCCTCCGCGTGCGGCTGCGTCTCGGCCCCTTCGGGGAACGGGAACCCGAGCCGCCGGTAGAAGGCGACGGAGGCGGCCATGTCGGAGGCCACCAGACCGATGGCGTCGAATCGTGGAGTCATGGGGGCAGCGTAGGCACGGGCCGTTCCTCGGGTCTTGAAGGAATCGGACACGTCAGTCGAAGGTCACCGGCCCCTGTGGGGTGTCCACCGTGAAGGAGAGTCCTACCGGGCCCTCGGCGAGGGGGAGCTCGGTGTCGAGGGCGGCGAGCAGGGGGCGGATCCCGGCGGGGGAGGGGGCGGTCGCCCGCAAGGAGAGAAGGGGAGTCGTGGGGAGGTCCGAGGCCGTCGGGTGGGCGGAGGTGCCCCAGTCGATCAGGAACGGGACCAGACCCGAGGGGTGCTGGGAGTCGCCGTCCGTCAGGCGCCACCGCAGGAGCGTGCCGTCGGGTCTGCGGCGGCTCATCGGGCGGATGTCGCCGGGGTCGTAGCCACGGGCCCGGGCCCTGGCCACGGCCGTGTCCAGGTCGGGTGGGCTGATCGCCCAGGTCACCGTGCGGGCGGCGGCGAGGGTGTCGACGTCGAAGGGGCGCGGGCCCGTCGGCTCCGGCTGGTCCGGGTCCGGGCCGATGATCTCCAGGTAGGCGGTGCCGCCGAGGGACACGAGGTGGTTGCGGGTGCCGAGACCGACATGCGCACCGCCGGGGGCGGGCGCCACCCCGGTGCGCCGGGTGAGCTCGGCGACCGTCGCCGCCAGGTCGGGGGTCGCGAGGACGAGATGGTCGAGGCGTGCCGGAATCGCGTTCACCGCGCCGAGGCTACGCACAGCGGACCGCACGGTGGAACACCTTCCCGGCCCCCGTCGGCCGTCCCAACCCGTCCCCGCAGGTCCCCGTACGTCCCGCTCTGCCGGACCACTTGGCCGTACCCGGGGTGGACCGTCCCCCGTCGGTCCGGGGACGCCGGCAGGTCTCGCCGTGCGCACCTCAGGGCTGTGACGCTGTGCCGTGCCAAGCGAAGCGAGCCGCCCCAGGGGGAACCACGGGGGGAACCACGGCGGTTCGGAAAGGGAGAACTCCATGAGCATGCGCAAGCGGGCCGTCGCGATGGTGACGGCCGCGTTGCTGGGCGCCGGGGCCATCGGCCTCGCCGTGGCGCCGGCGGCGGACGCGGCCTCGTACCACGGCATCGACGGCAACGGGCCAGTGAACGACGACTGGCAGGACGAGGAGAATCTCAGCGTCGACGACTACACCGACAGCAACGCCACCGCCCTGTGGCAGTCCGTCCTGTACGCGGACGGTGCGCTGTGGCAGGACGAGGACGGGGACTGGCACAACTTCTCCAAGCGCCAGATCGACGGCTCGTTCGGCCCGCAGACCGAGTCGGCCACCCAGTGGTGGCAGGAGCACTACAACCTCGCGGAGAACGACGGCGTCGTCACCGACCAGAGCTGGGAGTTCGCCCAGAAGTGGCTGCTCGGCCCCTCCTCGGGCGGCGGCGTCAGGTACCACGGCGACAAGCGGGACGTCGACCTCAAGCGGGTCAGCGGCAAGTACCGGGTGAAGCTCAAGGGCACCGGCTCCTGGCGGATCGCGTACTACGACCAGCTCGGCTGACCGGCACCGGCGGGGGAGCGGGCGGCCGTGCGGTCACCCGCCCCCCGACGGCCACGCCCACAACACCCCCGCCACCAGCAGCACGATCACGGCGAACGCGACCAGCGCCGCCGTACGCCATCGCCGGTACTCGAGGCCGGGAGCGACCACCGCAACCGCCTCGGGCACCACCTCCGGCACCACGGCGGTGACCACCGCGCCGTTCGGCCAGACCGGATCGGCCAGGTCCCACAGCGCCAGCAGCCGTGCCTGGTCCGCGCCCGCCACCCGGCACAGCGCCTGCACCGCTCCCCGCGGCGGCTGCTTGGCCCCGTTGAGATACCGCTGCCAGGACGACTTGCTGTACGCCGTGCGCCGGGCCAGCTCGGCGAGGCTCAGATCCGTACGGTCCTTGAGCTGCCGCAGCTGCTCGACGAGGTGCCGGGCCTCCCTCGGCAGTGAGTCGGGCAGCGGCCGCCAGCGCGTCATGGTCGTCCCCCAAGTGCTCGCCGCCGCCCCGACCGGGACCGCGGCCCCCCTCCCCGCCGCAACGTTCGACGCCCGTCCGCCCCGGCCAGTTCCCCTCGCCCACAGATGACCGGAAGTGAACGAAACCGACGGTCAGAGCTCTGAGAACGCTGGGCCGGGCTCAGCCCCCACCGTCGACCCGGCTGACGACCTGTCGGAGTTCCCGGGCGCTCCTGCGGGACAGGGCCCGAGTCGCCGTGTCGAGGAGGACACGGGCCTCGAACGGGTCACCGCAGCAGTCCCAGTGGTCGTCGCCCCCCTCGTAGTCGCGCCACTGGTCGCGCTCGGGGCGGCGTACGTGGTCCTTCCACCGGCGTACGGCCGTGCTGACCTCTCCCGGCCGCAGGTGGTTGCGGGTGCGTTCGAGCTGGGAGATCTCGGACATCGCCCGCGCGGACAGGCCGTCGATCTCCGGGCCTGCCCGTGGTGTGCGGCGCCCGGGGAAACGCGCCCGGACGCGCCTTGGCCGGCTACGCGGCATGCACCTTTCGGTTCGTCGTCATGCCGGACATCGTGCCAGGAACCCGAACGGTGTCGAACGGAATTCGTCGCCGGGACTCAGCCGCGCGGCGCCGCCGTGCTCGCCCGTTCCACCAGCCGCGTCGACAGTTCCGTCCTCGTGCTCTCCGGGCGGTCGCCCTCCATCATGCGGACCAGGAGACGCAGGGCCGTGGCCGCCATCTCCGACAGGGGCTGGCGGACCGTGGTGAGGGGCGGGGTGGTCCAGCGGGCCTCGGGGAGGTCGTCGAAGCCGACGACGCTCATGTCGTCCGGAACCCGCAGACCCCGCTCGGCCAGGGCCTCGTAGACGCCGAGGGCCATATGGTCGGAGCAGACGAAGACCGCGGTGGGAGGCTCGGGCAGGTCGAGGAGTTCGAGCATGCGGCGGTGGGCGACGCTCTCGTCGAAGGCCGCGTGACGGACGTACTCGGGACGCTGCCGTACCCCCGCCGCCGCCAGCGCGGAACGGTAGCCCGCCACCCGCGCCCCGCTGCACATCTTGCGGTGGTGCCCGGCGACTACCGCGATCCGCTCATGGCCCAGCGCGAGCAGGTGCTCGGTGGCCGTCACCCCGCCCTGCCAGTTCGCCGCGCCCACCGAGACCACGCCGGCCGGCGGCTCCACGACCGGGTCGATCAGGACGTACGGGATGCGGTGCTGGTCCAGCCAGCCGTACTGCGTCGGTGTCAGCTCGGCCAGGTTGAACAGCACCCCGGAGGAGCCGCGCGCGGTCAGCTTGTCCATCCAGCCGCGGTCCGGGCGCCCCGCCCGGGTCCGGGTCAGCCCGGCCGAGACCACCACCTCGAGGCCGGCGTCGTGGGCGGCCGCCTCCACCCCGTGCAGCACCGCCCCCGACCAGGAGGTCTCCAACGAGTGCACGACCAGGTCGACCATCCCCGAGGCCTTCGTCGCGTCGAACCTCGGTCTGCGGACATAGCCGAGCCGGTCCAGCGCCTCGGTGACCCGGCGGCGGGTCTCGGGTGCCACGTCCTCCCGCCCGTTGACCACCTTGGAGGCGGTCGGCACCGACACTCCCGCCTCCCGGGCCACGACCGCGAGCGTCGGCCCGGCCGCCACGCTCGCACTCCCCGTGCGGACCATCGGGAACCACCTCTCCGGCCCGCCCGAGGGCCATGAAAGTTTCGACCAGCGCGAAAACAGACAGCGCGAAACAGTAAGCGCTTCCTACCCTAGGTTCGCCGGGTGAAGTCGGGAAGAGGTCGGGCTTCGCAGGTCTTCGTGGTCCCGTCGCTTTCGAAACTTCGAACGCGGCGGCAAGCTATCCGCAGTCGAGCCGGAACCCGCTGAAATCAGCCATGAACTCTGCGTCGACCAGGTCCACCGCATGAATTCCGGCCATCGCACCCGTGAAGCGGAGCTTGGAGCCGTGATCGTCGGAGAGTCGGGTGAAGTCCAGCTCCGGACCGACGGGGGTGCGTACCCCGTCCTCGTCCGCGTGCCAGAAACGGGCCGACCCGTCCGCTACGGTCACCCCGAGCCTGAACGCGCTTTCCCCGTCGACGTCCACCACGGACACCTGCCGCGTGCTCCCCTCGTCCCGCTCGACCAGCCGGAGCACGGTCCGTCCGCCGCCCCGCCACTGCTGGCCCCGCTGCTCCTCGCCCTCGGGCTCCGCCCAGGTCACGTCGAGGGCCAGATACGACTCGGTGTTGTACCAGAGCACCAGCCCCGCGGCCTGCGTGAACGTGCGCGGCCGTGCCTGGACGACGACCTCCGCCTCCGCCCGGTGCTCGGTGATCCGCCGGGCGAGCAGACTGTGCGCCCACCGCGACTCCGGCCCGTGCCGCCCGCGCAGCCGGATCCAGCCGGGACGTACCGCGGCGTCCGCCCAGGACGGGTCGGGAGCGGCCCGCAGACTGCTCCACGGCCAGCCCAACGGATGCTCAGGAGCCCCGAGTTGCTCCAGCGGTCGCGGCTGCGTCGACACGTCGACCTCGACCGCCGGATGCGCACCCCCGTGACGCAACCTCGGCCAGCCCTCCGCGTCCCACGTCACCGCCTGGACCGCCGTCTCACGGCCGAGCGGGCAGCGCGGCCCCTCCGGCGTGTCCAGCGGACGGGCCGCGAGGTGACTCAACACCCAGCTGCCGTCCGGCAGTTGGACCAGCTCACCGTGGCCCGCCTTCTGCAACGGCACCGAGGGATCGTCCCGGGACGTCAGCAGCGGACGGTCGTCCAGCTCGTACGGGCCGGTGATCTCCCGACTGCGGGCCACCAGCACCCCGTGCTCGAACCCGGTGCCGCCCTCGGCGAGGACGAGGTAGTACCAACCGTCCTTCCGGAGCAACTTCGGCCCCTCGACGAGCCGTTCGTGCTGGAGCAGGAGGTGGGTGTCACCGACGGGCGCCAGCGTCTCCCGGTCCAGCTCGGTCAGCACGATCCCGGCGAAGCGCCGGCCGCCCGGGCGATGGTCGTTCTGGAGGTTGAGCAGCCACAGCCGGCCCTCGTCGTCGTGGAAGAGGGCGGGGTCGAAGCCGTGGCTCGCGATCCGCCGCGGTGCCGTCCACTTGCCGGCCGTTTCCGACGCCGTAGCGACATACGTGTCCGTGTCGAAGTACGGCGTTCCCACCGAGCGGACGATCGAGTAGACCACCCAGAAGCGCTCGCCGTCCCAGCTCAGCGACGGGGCCCAGATGCCGCCCGAATCGGGGACGCCCGCAAGGGAGTCGCCCGGGACCGCGCCCTCGACATGACCCGCGTACTCCCAGTGCGCGAGGTCACGGGAGCGGTGGATGGGGATCGTCGGGAACCACTCGAAGGAACTGGTGGCCACGTAGTACCAGTCGCCGACGCGGACCATCGAGGGGTCGGGGGCGAAGCCGCGGATCACCGGGTTGTGCAGCACGGTCACTTGAGGGCTCCGAGGGTGACGCCGGTGCGCCAGTAGCGGCGCATCGCGACCATCATGATCGCCATCGGGACGATGGAGAGCAGGGCGCCGGTGAGGACCAGGCTGGTGAGGTCGACGCCGGACTCCAGGCGTTTGCCGGACCAGTTGTAGAGGCCGATGTTGAGGGTCCAGTTGTTCTCGCCGCGCAGCACGGTCAGCGGCAGGAAGAAGGCGTTCCAGGTGTTGACGAAGGCCAGCAGGAACACCGTCGCGCCGCCCGTCGTCATCATGCGCAGCACGATGCTGAAGAAGATCCTGAGCTCGCCGGCTCCGTCGATCCGGGCCGCTTCCAGAAGCTCGAAGGGGATCGTGGCCTCGGTGTAGACCTTGGCGAGGTACACGCTGAACGGGTTGATCAGACAGGGGACCAGCATCGCCCAGGGCGTGTCGACCAGGCCGATCTCCGAGAACAGCAGATACAGCGGCAGCGTGAGCAGCGCGATCGGGATCAGGAAGGAACCCACCACGCACGCGAACACCAGGTTGCGGCCCGGGAAGTCGAAGCGCGCGAGGCCGTAACCGGTGGCCAGCGCCAGCAGCGTGCCACCGAGGGAGCCGACACCGGCGTACAGGAACGAGTTGGCGGTCCAGCGCAGGAAGATGCCGTCCTCGTAGGTGAACAGCTGATGCAGGTTGTCCCACAGATGCCAGCCGGAGAACCACAGCCCGTTGCTCTGGTAGAGCCCGGTGCGGTCCTTCGTGGAGGCGACGATCAGCCACCACACCGGAAACAGGCTGTAGACGCTCGCCAGGGACAGGCCGACGAGAAGGAACCGCTGCCCGCCCCGTGAACGGGCAGCGGAGTCCGGGGTGTTGAGACGGCGGACGGACTGCGTCCTGCGAGGGCGTTCCTCGGTGAGCGTCATCAGTCGGCCTCCTTCGAGGTGAACCGGTAGAACAGGAAGGAGGCGACACCGAGGATCAGGGCGAGCAGCACCGAAAGAGCCGCCGCGTAGTGGTAGTTGCCCGCGTTGAACGCCTGGTTGTAGATGATCATGATCGGGGTGAAGGAGTCGCTGACCGTCTGCGGGGTGACGTTCCTGAACAGCGCCGGCTCGTTGAAGATCTGGAGCATCTGGATGATGGAGAGCATGCCGGTCAGCACCAACGCGCCGCGCACGAACGGGATCTTGATGCTCAGCGCGATCCGCCACTCCGTGGCCCCGTCCAGGCGCGCGGCCTCGAACAGCTCGCGGGGCACGCCCTGGAGTGCCGAGTAGATGATGACCATGTTGTAGCCGATGCCGTGCCAGGTCAGCAGGTTGCCGATGGACGGCCACACCATCGACGGCGCGAAGAAGTTCCAGGAGAACCCGAAGACCTCGCCGAGCGGGGTGAGCGGACCGACGTCCGGGCTGTACAGGTTCAGCCACACGATCGCCGCGACCACGCCCGGGATCATGTACGGCACCAGGAGCAGGATCCGGAACCGCCCTGCCGCCTTCGAGGAGAGCGAGTCCAGGAGCAGCGCGAGCACCAGACTGACGAGCAGCATGACCGGGATCTGCACACAGGCGAACAGCACGACCCGCAGCACGGACCCCATGAACGCCGAGTCGGTCAGCCCCTGCTGGTAGTTGTCGAGGCCGGAGAACTCGTCTGTCGTGCCGCCGAGGCCCAGTCCCGAGGACTGCGACCGGTACAGCGACTGGTAGACGGCGTACCCGATCGGCAGCAGGTACAGGAAGACGAAGCCGAGCTGGAAGGGCACCGTGAAGGCGGCGCCCTTCCAGCGCAGGGAGCGAATCATCAGTAGCAGCCCTAAGCCTCTAGCCCTTGACGCTGATGCCGCGGGACTTCAGGTCGTTGACCGTCCACTCCTGCATGTGGGCGAGGAGCTCCGTCACCGTCTGCTCCTTGCTGACCACCTTCGCCCAGCCGGCCTGCATCTCGGTGAACATGGCGGTCCAGTCCGGCCCGAAGGTCCAGTCGGTGGTGACGGTCTTCAGGCTGTCCTTCACGACCTGCTGGCCCGCCTGGTAGTTGGACCCGAGCAGCTTCTCGGAGACCGCCTCGGGCACGTACGAGTCGCTGTCGGCCAGCGCCGGCATCACGCCGTTGCCGGTCGTCGGGCTCGCCATCGTCTTCACGGCGTCGGTGTTCGTGGACATCCACAGCGCGGCCTCGGCGGCCTGCTCCTGGTTCTTGCAGTCCTTGGTCACCAGGGTCACGCTGCCGGTCAGGTTGGTACCGGCCGGGGTCTTGGCGGCCTCACCCGCGAAGGTCGGCCAGGGCGACAGCGCCCAGTCGCCGAACGACTTGGTGAAGTTCTGCACCATGCCGGCCATCTGCCAGGTCGAGATCTGCCGGGTGGCGGTCCCGCCGGTGTCGTAGTTGCGCTGCACGGCCGCGTAGTCGGCGAACGACAGCTTGCTGTTGAGGTCGTTGTCGATGATCTCCTGGATCACCTTCGCGGCCTTCAGGGTGCCCGCGTCCTGGAAGTCCACCTTCCAGGAGTTGCCGTCGATCGCGTACCAGTGCGCCCCGGCCTGCATGGCGAGCACCTCGAGCGTGCTGGGGTCCTCACCGGCGTAGTTGGTGATCTTGACGCCGTGCTTCTTCAGCTCCTTGCCCGCGGCGATGAACTCGTCCCAGGTCGTCGGCGCCTTCAGCCCGTACTTCTTGAAGATGTCGGTGCGGTAGATCGTGAACGCCGGCGCGGAGGCCGTCGGAACGCCGTAGATCCTGCCCTGCACCTGGCCGTTGGCCCAGGCGCCGGAGTTGAACTTGTCCTTGCTCGACTCGACGTACTTCGTGATGTCGGCCAGCGCGCCCTGAGCGACCCAGCTCGTCACGTACTCGGCGGTGTTCTGCACCAGACAGGGGGCGTTGCCCGCCTTCACCGCGTTGGTCAGCTGCTTCTGCATGGTCAGCTGGTCGGTGACCTTCGTGTACTTCAGCTGGATGTCCTTGTGCGAGGCGTTGAACGCCTTGACGACCGCGTCCTGGCCGTTGGCCCAGCCCCAGAAGGGGAGGGTGACCGGCCCCGACGACTGCGAGTCGCCGGAATCGTCCGACCCGCCGCACGCGGTGAGCAGACCTGACAGCGCGAGTCCCGCAACGGCGACGCGGGCGAACCTTCTCCGGGGGCTGCTGAAGTTCATCTGACCGTGTTCCTTCGGAAAGTAGGGCTTCTCGGAGAGGAGAGAGGGGATCGGCGGCTCGGTGTCGGCCGGAAACGGCGGCCGGAAGTCTCGTCGGCTCGCGGTTGCGGGGGGTCGGCCCAGCTGAAGCTGTAGTAACCGGTTGCTGGGACGTTAGGCCGAGGGTCGTGTGGTTAGCAAGAGGTAGTCGGCAATTTGTTACGCCGGTTTGTCCTGGAGGTTAGCTCGGAGAGCGGTCCGGACGGCCGGGCGAGAGCTGACGTACTGCCAGCTCAGAGGCGTTTCCGTGCGGCGGGCAGGCCGCGGGGAGGTCTTCCGGAGTGACCCGTACCGCTCCCGGGGATCTATGGAAACCGTTTACGAAACGATCTCTTACTCTGCCTGCCGTCCGGGTCGCGCGGGCGGCCGTACGGAGTTCCGTACGACGACATGGGTGCCCAGCACCAGATGGTCCCCGTCGGCCCCCCTGCGCCGCGGCCCGCCCCCCTCGCGCCGATCGGCGACGGCACGCAGGGCGACCCGCCCCATCTCCTCGTAGGGGACGTGCACGGTGGTGAGCTGGGGGGTGAGCTGCGAGGCGAGCGGGATGTCGTCGTACCCGACGATCGACACGTCTTCGGGCACCCGCAGGCCGGCCGCCCGCAAGGCCTGCATGGCACCGGCCGCGACGACGTCGGTCCCGGCGAGGACGGCGGTGAAGCCGAGCCCGTCACGCAGGCACTCCTCGACGGCCTCGTACCCGTGCTCGTAGTCGTAGGGCCCGTGGCGCACCATGTCGGCCTCGAAGGGCACGCCGTACGCCTCGAAGGCGCGCCGTGCTCCTTCCAACCGCCCCTGGGCGGTGGTGAGTTCGGAGTGCCCCGGCAGCACGAGCACCTTCCGGTGCCCGGCCGACAGCAGATGGCTGGCCATCGCGTAGGCGCCGCCCTCGTTGTCGTAGTCGACGGTGGTGGCCGGTACGTCGCCTTCGAGCGGGGGCCGGCCGACGAGCACCAAATGCGACCCGGCGGCATCCAGGGAGCGTGCGAACCGGGCCATGCGCAGCTGGTACTCGTCGTAGTCGTAGGCACCGCCGAGCAGCACCACGGCCGCGACCCCCTGCTGGCGCATGAGGTTGACGAGGGCGAGCTCCCGCTCGGGATCGTCCCCGGTGGTCCCCACCAGCGACAGCCATCCCCGCAGGGTGGCGGCTCCTTCGACGCCCTTGGCCACGTGGGCGAACGCGGCACCGGTGATGTTGTTGATGAGGATGGCGACGGTGGGTGTGCCGCCCCCGGCCAGCGAGCGGGCATGGGCGTTGGTGACGTAGTCCAGGTCGCGGACGACCTTCATCACCCGGCGGCGCAGGTCCTCGGAGACCGGGTAGTTTCCGGACAGCACCCGCGACACACTGGCCACGGACACCCCGGCCCGCTCGGCCACGTCCCGGATGGTGGCCCGTCCGACGTCCCCGGACGCCTTGCGCTGACTCACCCTTGCGGCTCCTTCACGGTCGTGGCCGGGGGTTCCGCCCCATGCGGGTGCGGAAACCGTATCCCATTGTTACTACGGCACGATTCCGACGGCGTAGGTACAGCGGACCGCAAGCGCCCACCAACTCGGCCTGCACCCCGGACACCGACCGAACCGATGCGGTGCGGGTACATGAAGCAGCAAGCAGCCCCCGGCCAGGTAAAACGAACCCCGCCCGGCCAAAACACCCCCCGCCCACCTCAAGCCACCCGAGCCATGTCCGCATACCGCACCTCATGCACCAACCCCACCCCCGCCCCCACCCGCTCCAGCTCCTCCACCACGATCCGCCCCAGCCGCTCCAGCTCGTTCCCCAGCGACCCCGCGATGTGCGGCGTGAGGAACACGTTGGGCAGCCGGTACAGCGGTGAACCAACGGGCAGCGGCTCGGGTTCCGTGACGTCGAGCACCGCGCGCAGCCGCCCGGAGACCAACTCGTCGGTCAGCGCGTCGGGATCGACCAGCGCCCCCCGGGACGTGTTGATGAGGACGCCCCCGTCCCGGATCAAACCGAGCCGGGCCCCGTCGAGCATCCGGTAGGTCTCCGGGATGTCGGGCGCGTGCAGCGACACGATGTCGCTGTGTCTCAACAGGTCCTCCAGCGACAGGAGTTCGGCTCCCAGTGCGCCGGCCTCCGCGGGACTCACGTACGGGTCGTGCAGCAGCACCGTGAAGTCGAACGGCCGCAGCAGTTCCAGCAGCCGCCGTCCCACCCGGGACGCCCCGATGACCCCCACCCGCCGCCCCACGTTCCCGGTGGACGCGGTCTCCGCGGGCGGCGGATACGCATGGGTGACCCGGAACCGCTCCCGGTGATCGAACGCGTCCTTCCCCCACAGCAGGATCATCGCGAGCGTGTACTCCGCGACCGGCAGGGCGTTGCCGGTGACCGCGCTGGAGACGGCGATCCCGCGTTCCCACACGGCGTCGCCGACGAGGGAGCGGACGGAGCCGGCGGCGTGCAGGACGGTCCGCAGCCGGGGCGCGGCGGTGAGGACCGCGGTGTCGAGGCGGGGGCAGCCCCAGCCGGTGATGAGCACGTCGGCCCGGGCCAGCGCGTCGGCCGCGGCAGGGTCGCTGAAGTCCTGGACGACGAGCGCGGGGTCGAGGTCGGCGGCCTCGCTCAGCCGGGTCATCAGGGGTGGGGGAAAGAGCAGGGGGAGGTGTACGGGATCCATCGCGAACACGGCCCTGGGTGGCTGAGGGCTGGGCATGTCACTCCTGACACACTGAGTGGAAACATGGAAACAGTTTCTGAAAACGCCTTCTACGGCAGATCTACCGTAGGTCTGGCCTCCAGGGGTGGTCAATCGCTGAAGAAGCCTTGACAGCAACCGGTTTCTCCACCGGAGCCCATGTCGGCGAGGTTACACAGTCTTTTCGAAAGTTCGTCAAGCCTCTTGACGCGGTTTCCAGCCAGGGCCGAAGCTCTGCCCCAACGCAGCAACCGGTTGTCGAAAGGTTGCCGCGTGCCCATGAACGGACAGAGCAGGAGGTGGTGCGTCGTGCGCCCACATGCCGGTGCAGCGCTGAGCCGCCGCCGTTTTCTCTCCCTTTCCGCAGGCGGTGCCGTGGCGGGAGGGGCTGCGCTGAGCGGCTGTGCTCTCCAGGTCTCCACCGGGGTCAGCGGCTCGGGCGAGACCATCACGATGATGGTCAAGGCCGACGACCTCTCGCCCGATCTGGTCAAGCAGGCCAAGAAGGAGACCGGCGTCACGATCAGGCGGGTCGACTACGACATCACCAAACTGATCGCGATGCTCACCAGCGGCAACCCGCCGGACCTGGTGCGCGCTGTCGGTGCCACGGACGCGGCGTACTTCGCGGCCCGGGACGTGATGGAGGAGCTCGACCCCTACTTCGCCAGGAGCAGTGTCCTCAAGGTCGACGACCTGGACCCGGTCAACGACCTGTGGCGCTACGACGGCAGGACCCAGGGCAAGGGCCCCCGCTACGGCATGGCCAAGGACTTCTCCCAGGACTCCATGTTCTGGTACAACACGGCGGCCTTCGACAAGAAGGGCGTCGACTACCCGTCGGAGACCGAGCCCGTCACCTTCGAGGAGTGGCTGGAGAACTCCCAGCGCCTCACACAGCGTTCGAAGGGCCAGACGACCGTCTTCGGCGGCAGCTACAACGGGCTGCTGAAGCTCACGCTCATGGCGACCATGACGGCCTCGGCCGGCGGCAGCCTGTTCAGCGACGACTTCTCCCGCGTCGACTTCACCACCCCCGAGGCCCGCAAGGCGCTGGCCTGGTACATCGACTACTGCAAGCTCAAGGTCGGGCCGAGCCCCATCCTTCCCGACCCCAACGGCTGGGACGGGCCGACGTTCCAGGCCGGACGGATGGCCATGTCGAACTCCGGCTACTGGATGGGCGGCATGATCGGCACCGACAAGAAGCTGGCCGAGGTCTCCCGGCTCGCTCCCGCCCCGGTCTTCGCGGGCGGCCCGCGCATCAGCGCCTGCCAGGGCGCCACCGGCCTGTGGATGCCGCGGAAGGCGAAGAACAAGGACGCCGCGTGGCGGGTCTTCGAGTGGTTCTTCGGCGAGGCACCGGCCAAGGCCCGCGCCTCCAGCGGCTGGGGCATCCCCTCCCTGAAGTCGCTGCGTCCACTGATGCCCCAGCAGGAGGACTTCCAGAAGCGGACGTTGAAGGCGCAGGAGAACGAGCTCAAGCACTTCTCGGTGGTCTCGCTCAGCCCCTACATCACGGGGGACGCCTTCGAGTCCCTCTTCAACCAGGTCACCCCGGCCGCGATGAAGGGCGAGATCTCCGTCGACACCGTCGCGGGACGCCTGAACCCGATCATCAACGAGCAGCTCAAGCGCGGTAAGGAGCAAGTGGGATGACGGTCGATCAGGTCTCCTCCGTCGCGGACCGGCCGCGCGCCACCGCGGATGTCGGCCGCACCCGGTCCGCCGACCGCTCCGGGCCCTCGATGACGACGCGCAGGTACCGCGCGTTCTACATGTTCACCTCGCCTTGGATCATCGGCTTCGCGCTGCTGACCATCGCGCCGATGGCGTACGCGCTGTGGCTGAGCTTCACCACGTACGACGGCATCTCGCCGAACTGGCACTACGTCGGCCTCGGCAACTACAGCGAGCTGATGCACGACTCGCAGACGTGGGACTCCCTGGGCCGCGCGGGCCTGTTCGCCCTGATCTCGGTGCCGCTGTCGATCGTCGCGGGGCTCGCTCTCGCTGTCCTGATGAACCGGCCGATCAAGGGGCGCGGGCTGTTCCGTACCTTGCTCTATCTGCCGGCCGTGGTGCCGCCGGTCGGCGCGGGCATCGCCTTCAAGAACCTCTTCGACCAGAACTCCGGTGCCGCGAACGGTGTGCTGACGTTCTTCGGGTTCGACGCGATCGGCTGGCTGGCCGACCCCTACGCCCGGTACGTGCTCATCATGACCGTGCTCTGGGCGGCCGGGAACGTCATGATCATCTCGCTGGCCGGGCTCCAGGACGTACCCCGCGAACTCCACGAAGCGGCCCGCCTCGACGGTGCGAGCGCCTGGCGGACCTTCCGCAGCATCACCGTGCCGCTGCTGTCGCCGGTGCTGCTGTTCCAGACCGTGACCGGGATGATCGCCTCGGTGCAGACGATCATGCCGATGCTCCTTGCACCCCTGGCCACCACGGGCGGACTCACCACGATCCCGCAGTCCAACTACACGTACATGATCCATGTGTTCTCCGAGTACTTCGCGCTCGGCCGCTACGGATACGCCTCCGCACTGCTGTGGGTGCTCTTCGTCCTGATCCTCATCGCCACCGGACTCATCTTCAGGTTCACGTCCGGCGTGGTGTTCTACAACGTCGACCCGGAGGCGAAGAAGTGACCGCCACCAGCCTGAACCCCAAGTCTCCGGCCCGCGTGCGGATACGCGTCAACCGCCTCGTCCTCTACACGGTCCTCGTCGCCGTCACCGGGCTGTTCCTCGGCCCGTTCGGCTGGCTGGTCCTCACCGGCCTCAAGGCCCCGGCCGAACTGGCCGCCGCGCCCGTGCACTGGCTGCCCACACACTTCCAGTGGCACAACTTCGCCGACGCCTACAAGCTCATCGACTTCCTCGGCTACGCCCGCAACTCCCTGATCATCGCCACGATCTACGCCACTCTGGTCACCCTCAGCTCCGCCTGGGTCGGCTTCGGCTTCGCCCGTCTCTCCGCCCCCGGCAAGAAGACGCTGTTCGGCATCCTCATCGGCTCGATGATGCTGCCGCAGATGATCACCCTGCTGCCGACCTACCTGATCTTCGCCAAGCTCGGCATGGTCGACACGTACTGGCCGTGGGTGCTGTGGGGGCTGTCCTCCGCGCCGTATCTGGTCTTCCTCTTCCGGCAGTTCTTCGCCGGGCTGCCCCGCGAGCTGGAGGAGGCCGCGATCATCGACGGCTGCGGATACGGCCAGATCTTCTGGCGGATCTTCCTGCCGCAGTCCTGGCCGGTGCTGTCCGCCGGCTTCGTCATCTCCTTCACCTGGACCTGGGGCGACTACATCGCCCCGCAGTTGCTGCTGTCCACCGACAAATCCACGCTCGCCGTAGCCGTGATGACCACCTACGTCTCCTCGGCCGGCACTCCGGTCACCAACCTCCAGGCCGCGGCCTCGGTGATGTACGTCGTCCCGATCCTGCTGATCTTCCTCGTCGCCCAGCGCGGCTTCGTCGCGGGCATGTCGACCTCCGGTCTCAAGTAACCACGCGCCCCACGCCTGTTCACACGCCCCGTCGCGTATCGAAGGACATACCTCCATGAACGACACCCAGAGCACCGGCCTGTCCCGGCGCACCATCCTCCAGGCCGCGGGCGCCACCGTCGCCGCGTACTCACTGATCGGTGCGACAGCCGGTACCGCGAGGGCCGCCGACACATCCGGGGCGCCCGACAAGCTGGTGGTGTACCCCATCCCGAGCGGGGTCCCGACCAACTCGAGCTACTCCGTCAAGGCCCGTGTCGCGGGCGGCGAATGGCAGACGGTGCCGGTCTACCGCGCCAGAGCGAAGCAGATCGACGCGAACACGGGCAGCGGCCCGGTCTTCAACTCCT
This sequence comes from Streptomyces sp. NPDC048420, assembly GCF_040651535.1. NCBI lineage: Bacteria > Bacillati > Actinomycetota > Actinomycetes > Kitasatosporales > Streptomycetaceae > Streptomyces > Streptomyces sp. NPDC048420. The sequence goes on along the minus strand of NZ_JBEZKG010000003.1, from coordinate 118,591 downwards.
CCGTCGCCATGTTCGACTTCGCCGGCACGGTGGAGGTCGCCGTCACCTCGGCCAAGGGCACCATCGGCTCCGCGCGGATCCGCCCCCTGTCGTACGGCACCCAGTTCACGGTGGACGGCGCCACGGTGACCTTCACCCTCACCGAGCCGCGCAACCTCTCCATCGAGGTCGACGGCGACATCTTCAACAACCTCCAGCTGCACGCCAACCCGATCGAGTCGAACGTCCCCGACTCCGACGACCCGGACGTGCTCTACTACGGTCCCGGCCTGCACACCACCACCAGCGGCGTGGTGAACGTGCCCAGCGGCAAGACGCTCTACCTGGCCGGCGGCGCGGTGCTGACGTCACGGGTGGCGTTCCAGAACGTGGAGAACGCCCGGGTGCGCGGCCGGGGCGTGGTGTACAACTCCGCGAACGGCGTCCTCGTCGAGTACTCGAAGAACATCGAGATCGACGGCATCACGGTACTCAACCCGAGCAGCGGCTACGCGATCACCGTCGGCCAGTCCAAGCAGGTCACCATCCGTGACTTCCACTCCTACAGCCACGGCCAGTGGGGCGACGGCATCGACGTCTTCTCCAGCGAGGACGTACTGATCGACCGCGTCTGGATGCGCAACGCCGACGACTGCATCGCGATCTACGCCCACCGCTGGGACTACTACGGCGACTGCCGCAACATCACCGTCCGCAACTCCACCCTCTGGGCGGACGTCGCGCACCCGATCAACGTCGGCACGCACGGCAACACCGACAAGCCCGAGACCATCGAGAACCTCGTCTTCAGCAACATCGACATCCTGGACCACCGGGAACCGCAGATGGACTACCAGGGCTGCATCGCGCTCAACCCCGGCGACAGCAACCTGGTGAGCAACGTCCGCGCGCAGGACATCCGGGTGGAGGACTTCCGCTGGGGTCAGCTGATCAACATGCGGGTGATGTTCAACAAGTCGTACAACACCTCCGTCGGCCGGGGCATCGACGGCGTGTTCATCAGGAACCTGTCCTACAACGGCACACACGCCAACCCGGCCGTCATGGTCGGTTACGACGCGGACCACGCCATCCAGAACGTCACCTTCCAGAACCTGGTCATCAACGGCAAGTTCATCGGCAACGGGATGAAGAAGCCCGGCTGGTACAAGTTCACGGACATGATGCCGGCGTACGCCAACGAGCACGTGCTGAACATGCGGTTCCTGAACTCCACCGAGGCCACGTCCACCGACGCACCGAAGATCACCAGCGCGGACCAGGCCACGGCCACCAAGAACCAGGTCTTCAACTACCTGATCACGGCCGGCGCGCTGCCCACCTCGTTCGCCGCCGAGGGGCTGCCGAAGGGGCTGGACATCGACACCGCCACCGGTCTGATCTCCGGCACCGCCGAGGACAACGTCGGCACCTTCACCGTCACGGTCTCGGCCACCAACAGCGTGGGGACCGCGACGCAGGACGTCACCCTCACCCTCCAGCACGCGTGACGCGGCACGACTGAACCATGGAGTCACCCGTGCTTCCTCTCAGCCGCCGGACCTTCCTCGGCGCGGCAGGGATCGTGGCCGCGGCCGGAGGCGGACTGCTGTCCGTGTTCGCCGCGCCCGCCCTCGCCCAGGACGACACCACCGGCACCCGGGCCTTCACCCACCCCGGTCTGCTGCACAGCGCCGACGACCTCGCCCGGATGAAGGCCGCGGTCGCCGCCCAGGAATCCCCGGTCTACGACGGATTCCTGGCCCTGGCCGCCCACGCGCGCTCATCGGTGTCGTACAAGGTGCAGAACACCGGCCAGATCTCCACCTGGGGCCGCGGCCCCACCAACTTCCAGAACCAGGCCGTCGCCGACTCGGCCGCCGCCTACCAGCTCGCCCTGATGTGGCGCATCACCGGCAACCGTGCGTACGCCGACAAGGCCCGCGACATCCTCAACGTCTGGTCGGCCTCGCTCACCGGCATCACCGGCGCCGACGGTCCGCTGGGCGCCGGACTGCAGGCCTTCAAGTTCGTCAACGCGGCCGAGCTGCTGCGGTACAGCGACTACGACGGCTGGACGGACGCGGACATCGCGCGCTGCGAGGAGTCCTTCCTGCGCGTGTGGTACCCGGCCATCTCCGGCTACATGCTCTACGCCAACGGCAACTGGGACCTGACCTCCGTCCAGTCGATCCTCGCCATCGGGGTCTTCTGCGAGGAGCGCACGCTCTTCGAGGACGCGCTGCGGTTCGCCGCGGCCGGCGCCGGCAACGGCAGCGTCGCCAACCGCATCGTCACCGACGCCGGCCAGGGCCAGGAGAGCGGACGCGACCAGGGGCACGAACAGCTCGCGGTCGGCCTGCTCGCCGACGCCGCACAGATCGCCTGGAACCAGGGCGTCGACCTGTGGGCCTTCGACGACAACCGCATCCTCGCCAACTTCGAGTACGCCGCCCGCTACAACCTCGGCGGGGACGTGCCCTTCGTCCCCGACCTGGACCGCACCGGCAAGTACATCAAGACCACCGTCTCCGACAAGCAGCGCGGCGCCCTCCCGCCGATCTACGAGATGGCGTACGCGCACTACGCGGGCGTCCGGGGCCTGGACACCCCGTACACGAAGAACGCCGTCTTCCGCGGCACCGGAGGCACCCGGGTGGTCGAGGGCAGCAACGACGACCTGCCGAGCTGGGGCACCCTCACCTTCGCCGGGACCAAGGCACCCGACCCGAGCGCGCCGACCGCTCCCGCCGGGGTCACCGCGCTCGGCGACGACAGTGCGGTCACCGTGGCCTGGCTGCCGTCGACCTGGGCGACCGGCTACACGGTCCGGCGGGCCACCAGGCCCGAGGGACCCTACGAGCAGGTGGCCACCGACATCGAGGCGGCCCACTGGACCGACCACGACGTCAACCCCGGCAAGGCCTACTACTACACCGTCACCGCCACCAACTCCCTCGGCTCCAGCGACGAATCGGCGGTGACCGCGGCGACCGCCGGGCTGCCCGAACCCTGGTCGACCCAGGACGTGGGGAAGGTGAGGATCCCCGGCGCCGCCGCCTTCGACGGCGAGCGTTTCGTCCTGGAGGCGAGCGGCACCGCGGACACCTACCGGCTGGTGCACCTGCCGCTGACCGGCGACGCCACCATCACCGCACGGATCGTGTGGCCGCTCAGCTCCCAGTACTCCAAGATCGGCGTCACGGTCCGCGACTCCCTCGACGCGGACGCCGCCTCCGCCTCGATGCTGATTCAGGGACTGCCGCTGCACACCTGGAGCGGCGTGTGGACCGTACGCCCCTCGAACGGGGCGGCCGTCTCCGCCACCGGCAGCACACCCGTACCGCCGTCCCAGCAGCAGGCGATCACCACCGCCGCGGCGTTCCCGATCTCCAGCCTCGGCACGCTGCCCGAGTCGGCGACACCGCTGACGGCGCCCCACGTCGAGGGCGCGGGCGACGGCTACCGGCTGCGCGCACCGTACTGGGTGCGGGTGAGCCGCAAGGGCCGGCGCTGCACCGGAGCCATCTCCCCGGACGGCATCCGGTGGACCACGGTCGGCTCCACCGACGTCGACCTGGCGGGAACGGTCCACGTCGGTCTGGTGCTCACCTCCTGCCTCGGTGTGGACGAGGAGTACGCCGAGACCGGCACCGGCGCCTTCGACAACGTCAGTGTGCGGTCCTCGTACGGCGAGGTCTGGTCCCCGCCCCGTCCCCTGCGCATCGCCACCGACCTGCGGGCAACCGCCGGCGCCGACGCCGTCGAACTCGCCTGGACCGACCCGGACCTCTCGGGCGTCTACACGGTGCTGCGCGCCGACACCGCCGACGGGCCGTACCAGACCCTCGCCACGGGCGTCGGCCCGGTCGGCTTCGGCACCCGCATCCGGTACGCGGACGCCACCGGCCAACCGGGACGGACCTACCACTACGCCGTCGCCAAGACCAACTGCGCGGGCCGCGGAGCGCGTTCTGAGCCGTCGAGCGCGCAGATGCCGACCCCGTCCGTGCCCCGGCTCACCTCCGCCACCACGGTGTACGCGAACCAGGGCGACCCCTTCCGGCTGCTGCTGGAGGCGACCCACGAACCCGTGACGTTCACCGCCGACGGTCTGCCCGACGGACTGAGACTCGACCAGCGCACCGGACTCCTCCAGGGCACCCCCGACGAGAAGGGGGAGTTCACCGTCACCACCACGGCCGGCAACGCGGCCGGCACGGCGAGCGGATCGCTGAACCTCACCGTCGGCACACCACCGCCCGACCCGTGGACCTACGGCGACCTCGGCGACGTGGTCCTCGACGAACGCGCGTACGGCACCTTCGGGGTGGTGTCGATCCTCACCCCCGGCATCACCTCGTACGACGACGGAACCTTCACCGTGCGCGGGGCCGGCACCGATCTCAACGCCAACGGCCAGGGCATGACGGGCCAGTTCGTCCGTCGGGCCGTCACCGGCGACTGCGAGATCACCGCCCGCCTCGTCTCCCGCAGCGGCGCCACCGCCGACCGGGTCGGACTGCTCATGGCGAAGTCCCTGTCACCGTTCGACCAGGCGGCCGGAGTGATCGTCACCGGCGGCACCACCGCACAGCTCATGCTGCGCAAGACCGTCGCCGGAGCCTCCGTCTTCTCCGGCAACGGCACCGTCCAGCTCCCCGCACTGCTGCGGCTGAAGCGCTCCGGGACCGCCTTCACCGCTTCCGTGTCGTCCGACGGCGGCGCCACCTGGACCGACCTCGCCTCCGGCGAGATCCCCGGCCTCGGCGACGCCCCCTTCCACGTCGGCCTGGTGGCCTGCTCCCGCAGCCCGCTGGCCCTCGTCACCTCCGAGTTCGACGAGGTGAGCATCAACCCCATCTGATTCCCCCCACGGAACGGAGATGCACACAATGAGCCGCACTTCCCCCCACCAGCACCTCCAGCACACCGAGTTGAGCCGCCGCGGTCTTCTGAGGACCGCGGGCGGTCTCGGCGCCGCCCTCGCCCTGGGCGGCGGTGGCGCGCTCGCAGCGAGCACGGCCGGCACGGCGAGCGCCGCACCCGCCACCTGGACCCACCCAGGCATGCTGCACAACGCCGGCGACATCAACCGGGCCAAGGTCAGGGTCGCCGCAGGCGACGACCCCTGGCTCTCCGGCTGGAACAAGCTGGTCGCCAACTCCCACTCGCAGTCCACCTGGACCAACCGGGCCACGGCGACCATCATCCGCGGCGGCACCGGCGAGAACTACTCCCTGCTCTTCAACGACATCGCGGCCGCCTACCAGAACGCGCTGCGCTGGCAGGTCGGCGGCACCGAGGCCAACGCCGTCTGTGCCGTGAACATCCTCAACGCCTGGTCGAGGACGCTCACTTCGGTCACCGGCAACGCGGACCGGTTCCTCGCGGCCGGCCTCTACGGCTGGCAGTTCGCCAACGCGTGCGAACTCATGCGCGGCTACAGCGGATTCGACCTCGCCGCCGCCCAGGAGATGCTCGTCAAGGTCTTCTACCCGCTCAACAACAGCTTCCTGACCAACCACAACGACGCCTGTATCACCAACTACTGGGCCAACTGGGACCTGTGCAACATGGCCTCCATCCTGGCCATCGGGATCCTCAACCAGGACAGCGCCAAGTACGACCAGGCCGTCACCTACTTCAAGTCCGGCGCGGGCAACGGCTCCCTGGCCCACGCCGTGCCGTACCTGTACACCGACTCCGCCGGATACGCGCTGGGCCAGTGGCAGGAGTCCGGCCGCGACCAGGGCCACACCGTGATGGGCATGGGCCAGATGGGCGCCCTCTGCGAGATGGCCTGGAACCAGGGCGACGACCTCTACTCGTACGACAGCCGCCGCTTCATGAAGGCCGCCCAGTACGTCGCGAAGTACAACATCGGTCAGGACGTCCCCTTCACCACCTACAACTGGGGCACCGGGCAGAACTGCACCGCCTCGTCCCAGACCGTCATCTCCTCCGCCTCCCGCGGCCAGGTCCGCCCGGTCTGGGCGATGCTCCACTTCCACTACAACCGGCGCCTGGGCCTCGACGACAAGTACATCTCGCAGATGTACTACGACCTCGTCGCCCCCGAGGGCGGAGGCGGTGACTACGGCACCACCAGCGGCGGCTTCGACCAGCTGGGCTTCGGCACCCTGATGTACGCCAAGTAGCCGCCGAACCGCGCTCTGCACCGGAATACCGCGCCGAAATGTGGTGCTGTGTTGTTCACGGTGCAGTAGCGCGGTGAGGAGGCTGGTGCGTATGACAGCGGTCCGGACAGACCCCGTGGTGAGCACACCGTACGGAGCCGTACGCGGCCGGTACGAACACGGGGTCGCGGTCTTCCGGGGCATCCCCTACGCGGCCCCGCCCTTCGGCCCCCGCCGGTTCCGGCCACCCGTGCCGCCCGAACCCTGGGACGGCGTGCGCGACACGGTCGAGTTCGGGCCGACGGCGCCGAAACCGCCGTACTCCGACGCCTTCGCGCAGTACCTGTCCGACCCGTTCGTGCCCGGCGACGACTGCCTCAACCTCAACGTGTGGACCCCGGAGCCCGGCCCGGGGGCCCGGCTCCCGGTCCTGGTGTGGCTGCACGGCGGAGCCCTGACCAGGGGATCTTCCGCGGTGCCCGTGTATGACGGGCACGCCTTCGCCCGGGACGGCGTCGTGTTCGTCTCGGTCAACTATCGCCTCGGCGTGGAGGGCTACGGCCTCTTCCCGGACGCCCCTGCCAACCCCGGCCTGCGCGACCAGTTCGCCGCACTGCAATGGGTGCACGAGGCGATCGGGGCCTTCGGCGGCGACCCGGGTCGCATCACCGTGGCGGGGCAGTCGGCCGGTGCGATCAGCGTCGGTGCCCTGCTGGCCGCCCCGCAGACCCAGGGCCTGTTCCGGCGCGCGGTGCTGCAGAGCGGGCCGCCGGAGGCGAGCGACCGCGACAAGGTACGGCGGATGGTGCGCCGGATGGCCACCCGGCTGAAGATCCCCGCCACCGCCGCGGCCTTCGCCGAGGTCGACCGCGAGCTGCTGCTGCGCACCCAGGCCGAGGTGGGCCGCCTGAGCAGCCCGGTCCTGGGCGGTCCCGCCTTCGGGATCGTGGTCGACGACGACCTCGTGCCGCGTGATCCGCTGGAGGCGCTGGTCGAGGGCTCGGCGGCCCCCGGGGTCGAGCTGATGCTGGGCTGGACCAGCGACGAGTACCGCCTGTGGCTCGTCCCCGGGGGTCTCCTGGAGCGCGTCGACCGGCTCGGCCCGGTCGCCCTCGCGGGTGCCATGGCCCGCTGCCACTGCGGCTCCGAGGTGGTCCGCGGCTACCGTGCCCTGCACCCCGACGCCGGTACCGCCGACATCGTCGGCCAGATGGTCACCGACCACCTGCTGCGCATCCCCCTGCACCGCCTCGCCGAGGCCCGCCCCGGGACGTCGTACGTCTACGAGTTCGCCTGGCCCTCCAACCGCCCGGACCTCGGCGCCTGCCATGCCCTGGAACTGGGCTTCGTCTTCGACACCGGCGCCGCACCCGAGTCGGCCAAGCTCGCCGGCGAGGGCGCCCCGACCGAGCTCGCCGACGCCATGCACGGGGCGTGGGTGCGCTTCGCCGCCGACGGCGACCCCGGCTGGCAGTCCTGGGACGCCACGCATCCGGTCCAGATCTTCGGCAAGGGCGACCCGTACGTCGAGTCCGGCCCTCGGGACGGCGATTTCGCGGTGTGGACGGCGGACCCGACCACGCCGGAGACGGCCCCCGTGACGGAACCGGCGGAGGGCTGGCCGGCGCGGACCGCGGAGCTCCGGTCGGTCGTACGGCGGCTGCGGCGCACCGGGCTCGCGCGGCGGCACTGAGCGCGGCCGCTGGTGGGGACGTGCTCAGGTGCCGGTCGCGGTGACCGAGTCCCGGACCACCACGTGGGTGCCCAGCAGGAGATGCTCGGCCGGGTCCTCCGACGTACGGCCGAGTGCGGTGCGTACGGCGAGGCGGCCCAGCTCCTCGTAGGGGACGTGGACGGTGGTGAGCGCCGGGTGGAGGTCGCGGGCGAAGGGGATGTCGTCGTAGCCGGCCAGGGAGACGTCACCGGGGACGTCGAGGCCGGACTCGTGGAGGGCGGTCAGGGCGCCCGCCGCGACCATGTCCGTCGCGGCGACCACGGCCGTGAACTCCAGGCCCTCCTTCAGGGCCCGGCGCATCAGCCGGTGACCGGAGTCGCGGGTGAAGTCGCCGTTCAGGACCAGCGCGGGGTCGGGGTCCAGGCCCCGGGCGCGGTGCGCGGCGAGATAGCCGCGCTCCCGGCCCTGCGCGGTGGTGTGGTCCGCCTTGCCGCCGAGGAACAGGACCCGCCGGTGGCCCTGGGACAGGACGTGGGCGACGAGCGCGTAGGCGCCGCCCTCGTTGTCGTACTCGATGACCGTGACGGGTGCCCCGGGGCCCAGCGGCGGTCTGCCGCACAGCACGAGCCGGGAGCCCGCCGACGCCAGCGAGTCGGCCATACGGCGCGTGCGCTCGCGGTACTCGACGGTGTCGGCGGCGCCGCCCACCAGGATCACGGCGGCCGCGCGCTGGGCCCGCATCATCTCCACGAACTCCAGTTCGTGCTCGACGTCGCCCTCCGTGCTGCACACCAGGCACAGATGTCCGAGCCGGGTCGCCTCACGCTCCACACCGTGTGCCATCAGCGCGAACGACGGGCCGGTGATGTCCTCGAGCACGAACGCGAGGGTGGGCGTACCGACGCCCGCGATCGCCTTCGCACGCGCGTCGGCGACGTAGTCCATCTCCCGCACGGCCCGCATCACACGCGTGCGGGTCGCCGCGCTCACCGGATACACCCCACCGAGCACCCGCGACACGGTCGACGCGGACACCCCGGCCCGCGCCGCCACATCCCGGATCGTGCTCCGGCTCGCGTCCTCGCTCTTCCTGGTCATCCCGCCTCACCCCTCTCCCCGTACCCACCCCTCGGGAACTGCGGCAACACCGATGGAAACCGGTTCCCGAGCGGAGGCTAGCAGGGAGACGGTGGCGAGACTAAGGGGCGGGAGCGAGAAACAGGGGGCGCGCAGCGCTCCCCTTAGGGGCGCGGGGAACTGCGCGAGCAACCACAACGAACGCAGCAGCCGCAAGACGCCGGAACCCCGAAGGCGAGTAGGCGCACCGCAACCGCAACCGCAACCGCAACCGCAACCGCAACCGCTAACGCAGCGCCCCCGCGATCCCGGAGACCGCCTCCGGCCCCACCCGACAGCACCCCCCGATCAACCGCGCTCCCGACTCCCTCCACCCCGTGACCTCCTCCGGGGTGAACGAGGACCGTCCCTCCCAGCGGCGCGCCTCCGCATCCCAGCTCTCCCCACTGTTGGGGTAGACGACGACCGGCTTGCCGGTGACCCGCGCGGCGGTCTCGACGGCGCTGTTCACGTCCTCGGGGACACAGCAGTTGACGCCGACCGCGACGATCTCGTCCGCCTCGGCGGCCAGGGCGAACGCCTCCTCCAGGGGCTGCCCCGCACGGGTGTGGTCACCCGCGACGGAGTAGGACAGCCAGGCCGGCACACCGAGCCCACGGACCGCCCGCACCAGGGCCTGAGCCTCGTCGGCGTCCGGGACGGTCTCCAGTGCCAGGACGTCGGGTCCGGCCGCCGCCAGGACTTCCAGCCGGGGCCGGTGGAAGGCCTCCAGCTCGGCCACGCTCAGCCCGTACCGGCCCCGGTACTCCGAACCGTCCGCGAGCATCGCGCCGTACGGCCCCACCGAGGCCGCCACGTACAGCGGCCGCCGGACCCCCTTCGCCGCCGCCTGGCGTGTCGCCTCACGGGCCAACTCGACGCTCATGGCGAGGAGTTCAGCGGCCCGCTCCCGCCCGATCCCGCGCTTCGCGAACCCCTCGAACGTGGCCTGGTAGCTGGACGTGATCGCCACGTCCGCGCCCGCCTCGTAGTACGCGAGATGCGCCTCGGTGATCGCCTCGGGCCGCTCCGCGAGCAACCGCGCCGACCACAGCTCGTCGCTCAGGTCGTGCCCGGCGGACTCCAGCTGGTTGGACATGCCGCCGTCGAGCACGACAGGACCGGCCGCGAGGGCCTCGGCGAAGGGTACGGGTCGGGCGGCAGGGGCTTCCGGGATGTCGCTGGTCATACCTCGACGCTAGTCGACGGTCCACGCGACGGCCGTATCCGTCCACTGTCCGAACATCGTGCCCACCATGTGGCGGTCGCCGACTTCACAGCACGCCTCATCCCTGGCCGCGCACCGCGTGCCGTCCACCGCGCCTCTTACCGGCGCCGACCCTGCGCACGGTCGCTGGCACCACCAGCCCACCCAGCAGCCCGAGTGCCAGCAGATACGGCCACCACCCCAGCCCCTCGGCCACCGTCCCCGCCGTACGCGGCGCCGCCTCCGCTGTCTGCGGCGACGACGTGTCCGCACGCACACCCGGCGACGCGCTCGCCGTGACCGCGGTCAGTACGACGTCGTTGCCGTCCCCGCCCCGATAGCTGATCCGGTACGTCGTGTCGGCCGGCTTGAGGCGCGTGCCCTCCTTGAGGCCCTTGAAGGCGCCCCTGGTCTTCGCCGTGCCCTTGTGGTTCAGCACCGTGATCCGGCGGGCGGGGTGGCGGGTGCCGACGGCCGAGAGGTCGAGGTCACCGGCCAGCCGTACCGGTCCCGTCACCTTCAACGGGCTGTCACCCAGGATCAGTTCGCCCTCGGCGTTCTGTGTGTAACCGCCGGAGACGCTGAGCCCGCCCGCGACCACACCCTCGTTGGTGACCGCCCCCTTCACCGTCCCCTTGCCGGACAGCGAGGAGCCCACCCGCAGGCCCGCCGTCCCCACGTCCAGCTGTGCCGTCGTGGAAGTGAGCCGAATTCCCCTGCTGTGAGCGAGAGTTGCCCCACCGCGCAGAGCCAGCGTGCCCTTCTGCACCGTCGTGATCCCCGTGTACGTGATCGCCCCGCCGGTCAGCGTCGTCGTCGCCGCGCCCGCCTGTGTGAGGGAGCCGGTGCCGCCGATCCGGGGCAGGGTCAGGGGCTTGCTCGCGTTGTCGAGCACGAGCGAGCCGTTGTTCACGACCTTGTAGAGGCTGCCCCCGGTGTAAAGGCCGCCGTCGCCCCCTGGCTTGCCGCTGCCCAGGCGCAGCACCGCGCCCTTCTCGACGGTCGTGGAGCCGTCGTAGTACTGGACGGCCGCGAAGGTGACGTCGTTGCCCTTCGTCCCCTTGACGACGATGTCACCCGCGCCGGGCGCGGAGAGGGTGTCGTGGAAGCGGCCGCCGCCGATCGGGGCGCCCAGCGTCACGGGACCGTTGTAGTCGAAGGCCAGGGTCGAACGGGAGCGCGCCGCCAGCAGGTTGATGTACACCGTCTCCGCCGTCCCCGGCATGAAGATCCGGCTGGTCGTCCCGTCGCCCCACTGGACGTTCGCGCCCTTGATGTTGGTGCCGCGCTTGTTGACGTTCTTCGTCGCGGGCGTCCAGTTCAGAGCGGGGTCGCTGAGCGAGGGGTTCGTGTCACCGCCCTGGTTCGACCAGCTGTACTGACCCGTGAGGATCACCTTGCCGCCCGGCCGGGACTGGACGTTGATGTCGCTGCCGTACTCGCGCTGGTAGAAGTCCATCCGCTGGGTGACGGTCCGGCCCAGCGGGGTGTCCACGGTCCAGGTGCCCTGGTTCAGCACCTTGCGGACGTTCGGCAGCGAGGTGGCGTACTCGGGCCGCCCGGCGTTGGCCTGGGTGCCGTTGTCGATGACCCCGGCGAACGATCCGGACGTCAGGTCCCAGGTGCCCCACAGGAAGCGCGGCTGGGTGATCAGGCCGGCGCCGCTGACGGTGCCCAGGTTGTACGCGCTCTTCAGGGACAGCCGCAGGGTCCCGTCGACCCTGATGTTGTCCTGGTTCAGCCGGAACGCGGGTGTGTCGTACGGGAAGTGGCCGATCAGCCCCGTCGTGCCGCCGTCGCCGTACTGCAGGGTCGCGCCGCGCTCGACCGTGATCGCGGGCGGGTCGGGGTTCGTCGTGGTGACGTAGGGGTGGTTGCCGCCGAGCGTCCGCACGGTCTGCCGCCGCCGGGACTCCGGCAGTGTGAAGTCGCTGTCCTTCGTGAGGATCAGCGTCCCGCGGCCGCGCACGGTGAGCGTGCCCTCGCCGCGGAACACCCCGTCGTACGTCGTCGTCCCCGCGGGCACGGTGACGACGGTGTCGCCGGTCAGCGTCACGTCCCGGTCCGCGAGGACGTCGGCGGTGACGTCCCGGGAGCCGGCGGCCAGCGCCGGGGGAGCCGAGACCAGGAGGGCGGCGAGGGCGCCCATGGCCGCTGCTGTCTTGTGGGTTTGGCTGCGCACATGTGGGGAGACGCGCGGCGGCCGGGCCGATAACAGAAAGTCCGGATGCAGAAAGCGCCTTCTTTTGGTCGCGTCCGACCCGTTGACCTCCTGGTTCCCCAGCCGTACCTTTCGGCTGTTCGCAATAACAACAGATGTTCTCAATACCGAACATCACTCTCTGGACACCCCCACCCGAGAGGCAGCCCGCATGAGCCGCGCTCCCGATGTCCCCGACCGACGACTGCTGCTGAAAGGTGCCCTGGCCGCGGGCGCCCTCGCAGCGACCTCCACCGTCGCCTCGGCCTCCCCGAACCCGAATCCGGACCCGAAGAAGACTGCTCCCTTCGTGAACCCGCTCGTCCGCAACCGCGCCGACCCGTACATCCACCGTCACACCGACGGCTACTACTACTTCACGGCCACCGCCCCCGAGTACGACCGCATCATCCTGCGCCGCTCCCGCACGCTGGGCGGCCTCACGACCGCCGACGAGTCCGTCATCTGGACCAAGCACCCGACCGGTGTCATGGGCGCCCACATCTGGGCTCCGGAGATCCACCGCATCGGCGGCAAGTGGTACATCTACTTCGCCTCCGCGCCCGCCGAGAGCGTGTGGGACATCCGTATCTGGGTCCTGGAGAACGCCAACCCCAACCCGTTCAAGGGGACTTGGGTGGAGAGGGGGCAGATCAAGACCGCATGGGAGACCTTCTCCCTGGACGCCACCACCTTCACCCACCGCGGCACCCGCTACCTCGCCTGGGCCCAGCACGAGCCCGGCCTCGACAACAACACCGGCATCTTCCTGTCCAGGATGGCGAACCCGTGGACCCTGACGGGTCCCCAGATCAGGCTCTCCACCCCGGAGTACGACTGGGAGTGCATCGGCTACAAGGTGAACGAGGGCCCCTCGGTCATCGCCCGCAACGGCCGCCTGTTCATGTCCTACTCGGCGAGCGCCACCGACTGGCACTACTGCATGGGCCTGCTCACGTCCGACGCGGACGCCGACCTCATGAACCCGGCGAGCTGGTCCAAGTCACCGACGCCGGTCTTCACCAGCAACGACACCACCAAGCAGTACGGGCCCGGCCACAACTGCTTCACCGTCGCCGAGGACGGCCGCAGTGACGTCCTCGTCTACCACGCACGCCAGTACAAGGAGATCGTCGGCGACCCGCTGAACGACCCCAACCGCCACACCCGCGTCCAGAAGCTCGGCTGGCACGCGGACGGCACCCCGAACTTCGGCATACCGGTGGCGGACACCGCCACGGACACGGAGGTCGCGTCATGAGACGTGCTTACGCGGTACTGCTCGCCCTCTGCCTGGCCCTGGCCGGCGCCCTGGTGACCGCCGGACCGGCCCAGGCCGCCGCGCTGACGATTCCCAACGGCGTTCAGTTCAAGGACACTTCGGGGAACCCTCTGCACGCCCACGGCGGCGGGGTCATCAAGGTCGGCTCCTACTACTACTGGTTCGGCGAGGACCGCAACGCCGACAACACCTTCAGGTACGTGGACGCCTACCGCTCCACGGACCTGAAGAACTGGGAGTTCAGGAACCACGTCCTGACCCAGTCCTCCGCCGCCGAGCTGGGCACCGCCTACATCGAGCGGCCGAAGGTCATCTACAACGCGTCCACCGGCAAGTTCGTGATGTGGATGCACAAGGAGAACGGCACCGACTACAGCGAGGCCCGCGCGGCCGTCGCCGTGTCGTCCACGGTCGACGGGAACTACACCTACCAGGGCAGCTTCCGCCCGCTCGGCGACAACATGTCCCGTGACATCACGACGTTCGTCGACACCGACGGCACCGGCTACATGGTCTCGGCGGCCAACGAGAACTACGACCTGCACATCTACAAGCTCACCGCCGACTACACCGGCATCGCGAGTCTCGTCGCCAACCCGTGGGTGGGCGGCCACCGCGAGGCCCCGGCGCTGTTCAAGCGGGGCGGCGTGTACTTCATGCTGACGTCGGGCGCGACCGGCTGGAGCGCCAACCAGCAGCAGTACGCGACGGCGACCTCTCTCGCGGGCCCCTGGACGTCCATGGCCAACGTCGGTGACTCCACGACGTACAACTCGCAGACCGCGTACGTCCTTCCCGTGCAGGGGAGTTCGGGCACCTCGTACCTCTACCTGGGCGACCGCTGGGGCAACTCCTTCGGCGGCACCGTCAACGACTCCCGGTACGTGTGGCTGCCGTTGACCTTTCCGAGCTCCACCACGATGTCCATGTCCTGGTACCCCGAGATCACCATCGACGCGGCCGCCGGGACGATCGGCGGCACGAGCGCCACGTACAACACGCTGGTCGCGCGCAACAGCGGCAAGTGCGCCGACGTGGCCAACCAGTCGCTGTGGCAGGGCGTCGCGATCAGCCAGTACACCTGCAACAGCGGCGCCAACCAGAAGTGGTGGTTCAAGGACCTCGGCACCGGCTACTACCAGCTGGTCGGCCGCGGCAGCTCCCTGTGCCTCCAGGAGAACTCCACCAACGTCACCCAGGAGAACTGCGGCACCGCGACCACCCAGCAGTGGTCGGTGGTCACCTCGGGCTCGTACGTCAACATCAAGGCCCGGGCCACCGGCGAGTGCCTGGACGTGAACGGCGCGTCCACCGCCAACTCCGCCGCGCTCATCACGTACACGTGCAACGGAGCGACCAACCAGCAGTGGACGCGCGGTTCATGACGTCAGGTCAGTAGATCGATGGCGTCGATCGACGTGCCCGCGCTGAGATAGGCCGTCGACCCCGAACCGCTCACCACGTTGATCTTCAGCGTGTTGTACTGGCCGGTGTCAGTGAGCCAGGCACTGGCCGGAACGCTGTAGGTGAACGTGTAGTTGTTGCCCCGGTAGGACCCGTTGGTCAGCGACCGGGTGCTCGGCTGCGTGGGCGGGGAGGGGATCGCCGACGTCCAGGTGTCGTTGACGACGACCTGCGGCCGCCCGTTGGCGTAGGCCGTCGTCACGCCGATGCGCAGGGTGTGCGCGGCGGCGGCCTGGGCCGCGGTCAGCTTGAAGTAGACCAGCAGACCGCTGTTGACGTCCTTCCAGAGGTAGCAGGGGAAGGCCGAGGTCTCGCTGCCGCTGCCGATCACCACGTTGCCGGTCCAGGAGGCGGCACGGACGTCGGAGGGATGGGCGTACGTCATCAGGTCGGCGTTCTTGAAGCCGCTCGGCGTGCCCGTCCAGTCGTTGATCCGCCAGATCGCGCTCGCGTTGCTCGGGTCGTTGGACGAGGGGATCGCGATCGAGTTCAGGGTGGTCGTACCGCCGGCGGTGACCGTCACCGAGGTGGTGTAGACGGCGAGTTCGCTCTTGAAGACGGTCAGCGTGTACGTCCCCGGGAGGACACCCCCGATCGAGAAGTAGCCGTCCGAGGAGCGGGCCGAACCCCAGTACTGCGCCGCCGAGTTGGCGAGCCCGACGGTGTACGGGTACGCCGTGTTCCGCCCGGTGATGCCGACGCCCGCGACCTTGCCGCGGCCGCCCGAGGCGACGTAACCGGAGATGCCGAGCGAGTCCGCCCAGGAGGTGGTGAGGGTGCCCGGGTAGAGCGAGGAGGAGGGCGCGCCGCCGTCCGTGAGGGCGATGACGTACGGGCCCTGGAGGCCGAAGCGCTCGTTCTCGGTCTGGTTCTGGGCGTAGTGCAGGATCTCGTACAGGCCGCCGCCGTCCGCGCTCTGGTGGCGCAGCAGCGAGCGGTAGAACGGGCCGCCCGACGCCTTCTCGTGGTTGGAGCGGACGATCCACAGGCCGACGCCGTTCGCGCTCCAGCCGACGTAGTTGTAGTCCATGACCCGCAGCTTCGAGTAGTGCTTCGAGCGGGTCTGGCCGTCGGACTTGGCGAACACGTCCGAGGCCTCGATGGTGGTCGGCGCGTAAGTGTAGGAATCGGGCTCGTCGTTGAGGAACAGGCCCGCCTTCACGCGCAGGATGAAGCGGGTGGAGGCGACCGAGGTGTCGGCCCGGTTGGTCCACAGATAGACGTTGTTCTCACCGCTGCGGGCCGCGTAGTAGTGCCGGAGCGTGCCGTGGGCGACCGAGATCAGGATCGTCGTCCCCGACTGCTTGATCGTCACGGTCGAGGCGCCGAGGCCGGACTCGATGTGCGAGTTCTTGCCGCCGTAGCCCTGGTACTCGGTGCCCTTGTAGACCAGCGAGGTCAGGTCGCCGTTGGACTTGCTGACCTTGAAGACCAGGCTTGCGCCGGTGTCGACGACGTAGTTCGAGCCGTCGTCGGTGTAGCCGAAGCTCGCGGCGGACGCGCTCTCGGCGAACGGCCCGGCGAGCGCGGCGGTGCCCGCGGCGGCCGCGGTACCGAGAACGAAGGTACGGCGTCCGACCGGTCTGTTCACGGCGGATTCGGACATGGGGGTGCCTCCTTCGAGAGGTGTGGGGGTGGTGCGGGTGAGTGTGAGGGTGACAGTTGAATCGATTTCGCGAAAGGGCTTTCACTCGCTGGAAGTTGGCGATCTCGTGAAATCGGTCCAGGGTCTAGAAAGCGCTTGCCGATAGGGGTACGGTCCAGCCGCCAGGCCTTGTCGACTGTCGGAGGAGCCTCGAATGAGACGTTTCAACCTCGCCCTGCTGGCGGCGGTCACGCTGGCCACGGGCCTCGCCGCCACGCCGGCGCAGGCACATGCCGGGCGTGCCCTCGGAATCGAGAACTGCACGGTGGCCGCCTGCCACTTCGACGTCCCGCCCGGGACGTACGACGTGAAGGTCCTCCTCGGCGCGGACACCGCGTCGAGCACGGCCGTCAGCGGCGAGACCCGGCGCTCCCTGCTGCCGGAGACCGCCGTCGCGGCCGGTGAGCGGGTCGCCCGCAGCTTCACCGTGAACGTGCGCACCCCGGAGGGCGAGCCCACCGGCCCCGACGGCACCCCGGGTCTGGACCTCGCGCTCGGCGGCAGCGCCCCCGCGCTCGCCGACATCAGGGTCACCCCGGCCCGGCACGCCCGCCAGATCTTCCTCGTCGGCGACTCCACGGTCTGCGACCAGCCCGGCGACCCCTACTCCGGCTGGGGCCAGCAGCTGCCCCAGTACCTGCGCAAGGGCGTCTCCGTGGCCAACTACGCCGATTCCGGCGAGAGTACGGTGACGTACCTGTCGGAGCCGCGCCTGTGGGCCACCGTCCAGCCGCTGATCCGCCCCGGCGACCTCGTCCTGATCCAGCTCGCCCACAACGACAAGACGACCGACGAGGCGACGTACCGGGCGAACCTGGAGACACTGGTCGCGGGTGTGAGGGAGAAAGGCGGGAACCCTGTCCTAGTGACGCCCATCGTGCGACGCTGGTTCAACTCCGACGGCACGCTGAACAACAACACCGCGCTGCTGGTCAACGGTCTCGGAGTGGACCACCCCGCGGTCATCCGCTCGGTGGCGGCCGCTGAGGACGTCCCGCTGATCGACCTGACGGCGAAGACGAAGTCGCTGGTGGAGTCCTTGGGTGTGGAGGGCTCCAAGGCGATCTACCTCTACAACGAGAAAAGGGACAACACCCACACGTCCGTGCACGGCGCCACCGTGTACGCGGGCCTGGTCCGTGACGAACTCGTCGCACGGCATCTGGTGCCGAAGGGCCTCGTGAGGGTGGGATAGACGTCTGGGGCGTCCCGACCGGAACCGGGGCGCCCCAGACTTTGTACGGCACGACCCCGAAAGAGAGCCGATGCACCTGCCCCCGGACGACCGCACCCTCAGTCCGCGAACCGGCTACACCCGCGCCCACTGGGAGGCCGCCGCCGACTCCCTGCTCGCCGCGGTGGAGCCGTACGCCACCGAGGACCGTGCCCTCTACCACTTCCCCGGCGACCGCCGGAGCTGGTCGGGGCGGCTCTCCGACGGCCTGGAGGGCTACGCCCGTACGCTCCTGCTGGCGGCCTTCCGCCGGGACGAGACCGCGCTCCAGCGGTACGCCGACGGCCTCGCCGCCGGAGTCTCCGGCGTCTGGCCCCGCATCGAGGACCGCAGCCAGCCCCTCGTGGAGGCCGCGTCGATCGCCCTCGCGCTGCGTCTGACCCGGGAGCAGCTCTGGGACCGTCTCGACGACGGCGTGCGGCAGCGGGCGGCGGCCTGGCTCGGCGACGCGCTCACCGCCGAAGCCTGGCCCTGCAACTGGGAGTTGTTCCCGGTCACGGTCGGCGGATTCCTCGGCGAGATCGGGTACGAGACCGAGGCGTCCGGCAAGGCGATCGACCGCGGCCTGGAACGGATCGAGCAGTGGTACGTCGGCGAGGGCTGGTACACCGACGGCGACGGCCGCAAGTTCGACTACTACAACGGCTGGGCCATGCACCTCTACCCGGTACTGCACGCCTGGCTGGCGCAGGACGAACGACTGCTGGAGATGTACGGCGCTCGTCTGTCACGCCATCTCGACGACTACGCCCGCCTGTTCGGCGCCGACGGCGCCCCCATGCACCAGGGCCGCTCCCTGACGTACCGCTTCGCGACGACCGTCCCGCTGTGGCTGGGCGCGCTGACGGGCCACACCCCGCTGCCGCCCGGCGAGACCCGACGGCTGGCCTCCGGAGCCCTGAAGTACTTCCTGGACCGGGACGCGGTGGACTCCCACGGCCTCCTCACCCTCGGCTGGCACGGCCCCAACCCCTCTGTGCTGCAGGGCTATTCGGGCCCGGCCTCCCCGTACTGGGCGAGCAAGGGCTTCCTCGGCCTGCTCCTCCCGGCGGACCACGAAGTGTGGACTGCGGTCGAGGAGCCCGGTCCGGCGGAGCGATCCGACGCGGTCACCTCGATCGCCGCCCCCAACTGGCTGCTGCAGTCCACCCGTTCCGACGGCCTGGTCCGCCTCCACAACCACGGCAGCGAGGACGTCCGTTACGACCCGTACTACACGCGCCTCGCGTATTCGACGGTGACGGAGCCCTCGACGTCGTACGACAACAGCCTGATCGTGGGCGGCGATCCCAGCCGTACGGAGATCGAGCCGTTGGGCGTGGGGGAGGGGTGGGCGGCCTCACGGCACACGGCGGCCGGAGATGCGCGGGTCTCCAGTGTCGTGCTCGCCCGGGGGGCCGTGGAGGTGCGTGCCTTCCTCGTCTCCGGGGCCGAGCCCGGGACGCCGGTGCGCGTGACCGGATGGGCCGCCGGGGACGGCGTCCGGGCCGAACTCCTGCCCGTCGTCGGCCTCGACGACGAACTCGCCGGCGTCACCGGGGAAGGGGCGGCTCTTTTCGTCGCCGTGGCCCGGCTGACGGGAGAGTCGGATCCGGTGCCGCTGGAGGAGGCGGTGGCCGTGCAGGCCTATGGCGCAAGGGAGTTGGGGGTCCGCTGGGGCGACGACGAACCCGAGGTTCGGGTGCGGTTCGGTGACGCCGGAGTGGAGATCTCGCCGCACTTGTGACGCGCCGTCTCACGGGACCAGCGGCCACGGGCCGCTGGTGGCCCGGGATGCGAGGTCACGGTGGGCCTGGGGCTGGGCGGCGCCCCTGAGTGCGTTGCCGACGTCGGCGACCACCGCCTCGTCGGGACCCCGCCCTGCGGCATCGGCCGTGACACGGACACTGACCGCGACCTGGCAGGCCGCCCGTTCGCCGACCGCTCCGCAGTCCTGGCGGCCCACACCGACCGACGCCTTGGTACTGGGCGGCTGGTGGGGCTCGGGTGCGGGGACCATCGCGGGTGTGGGGGCGGGCTCCTTGCGCGAGGACACGCCCTCGCAGGCTCGAGCTTGCCGAAGCCGTCCGGCCGGACGGGGCGCAGGCTTCGGGTCAGCGTCGGTAGAGCTGCCACATGGCGAGTTCGTCGTCGTGCGCGCGCAGGCGTTCGACGGCTTCCACGGGGGAGCGGCGTTCGGTGAGCTCGTAGAAGAAGAACAACGGGGCGAACACGCTCGCATAGCCGAACGGGGCACCCCGAGGAGCGATGTAGATACTGGCGCCGGCGTCGAGGAAGGCCTCGGCGAGCGCAGGCTCGCCCGTGTCGCAGCCGGTGACGAGAGTGACGCTGCCCGGCAGCCGGAGGTGTTCGCGTACCAGGTCCGGCCCGACGGCACCGTTGAACGGCTGGAATCCGGCCAGCTCCTCGGCGAGGTCCTCCATCAGGATGCGTCCCTCGTCGCCGTGGCAGGACACGATCACATAGGACGCGATCGATCTGGTGCCGTCCAGCGCCGCCACCAGGTGGCGAGGCTGGCCGACCCGCAGATGGTTCACATGGACGCCGAAGACCTCCAGCCCGTCACGCAACGCATGCGCGAATCCGCCCCCGATGTCGATCAGGTCGATCTCGGTCCAGGCCAGGCGACCGGCCTGGACCTCGCGCACCCGCGACGGCCGCTGAGTCGCCAGCCACTCCTCTTCCTCTGCCTGTGTCACTCGGCCAAGATGCCACGGCCAGGCTGCGGCGACGTAAAGATCCGTTCATGGTTCCCGGGCGACCAGAGACAGTAACTGTCTTGCCCTGATAGGAAATGCGCATACTCCGGTTAAGAGGGATAACTCCTGCGCGCCTTGTGACGCGGATGCACCCGTCGGCCCGAGTGACACTTCGACCACCCTCACGGCCACAGGTCTGATGGTGTGTCAGTTCCTAGGAGAGTTCTGCATGGCCAAGAAGGTCCCCGACGCGCCCGGACGCCCCGGGCACGCGGCAGCCAGGAGCGGCAGACGGGCCAGGGCGATCGCCGCGGCCTCCACCGCAGCCGTAGCCCTCATCGCCGTCAGCGCGACCGCCTCCGGCGCGGTCGCCCAGGGCGGAACGGCCGGGCCGGGCGCACCCGAGCGAATAGGGGCGGCCCCGCGTGTCCCGGCGGGTGCGACGGTGACCGGCGCGACCGCGTCGGGAACCACGCTGCACCTCAGCGTGAACCTGGCCCCGCGCGACCCGCAGTCGCTGGCGGACTTCGTCACCGCGGTGTCCACACCGGGGAACGCCCAGTACCACCACTACCTCGCCAAGGGGCAGTTCGCCTCGGTCTTCGGTCCTACGCAGGCCACCGTCGCGGGTGTGACACGGGCGTTGAAGGCGGCCGGTCTGGCACCCGGCAAGGTCAGCCCGGACGGCCTGTCCATCCCGGTCACCGCCACCGCAGCGCAGGCGTCCCACGCCTTCGGCACCGGCTTCCACAACGTCCGGCTGAAGGACGGCACCACCGACTACCTCAACACCTCGGCCCCCTCGCTGCCCGCGAACGTGGCGTCCTCGGTGACCGGGATCGTCGGCCTGAGCAGCATCAACACCATCACCAGCCACCACTCCGCGGTGCGTCGCACGAGCAGGCACACCTCCGCCCGTACCGCCACCCCCTCGGCCGTCTCCGGACGCGCTTCGAGCGCGGCGACCGCCGCCGCGTACACCCCGGCACTCTGCGCCGACTTCACCGGCTCGGGCCTTACCGACGGCAACGACTACTACAGCCCCGGCAAGCTGGCCGGCGCCTACGGGATGACCAGCTCCGCCACCGCGGGCGCGGGCCAGACCGTGGCCGTGTTCGAGCTGGAGAACGTCGACGCGGGCAGCATCGCCGCGTACCAGTCCTGCGTCGGCACGAACAGCTCGGTGTCCCACGTGTACGTCGACACGACGGAGGGTGCCGGTGCCCCGGCGACCGACGGGTCCGTCGGTGTGGAGTCGGCGCTCGACATCGAGGACCTGATCGGTCTGGTGCCCGGCGCGAGCATCATCGACTACCAGGGCCCGGACGCCGGGTCCGCGACCGACCAGAACGTGCTCGACGTCTACCAGCGGATGGTCACCGACGACCAGGCGCAGGTCATCTCCACCAGTTGGGGTGAGTGCGAGGCGCTCGAGAGCAGCGCGACCGCGAGTGCCGAGAACACCGTCTTCGCGGAGGCCGCCGCCCAGGGGCAGAGCGTCGTCGCCGCCTCGGGCGACGACGGCTCCAGCGACTGCTACCAGGCGACCGGCTCCACGGCCAAGGCCGTCGACGACCCCGCGAGCCAGCCCTACGTCACCGGCGTGGGCGGCACCACCATGACCACCTCGGGCAGCACCAGCACCCAGACGGCCTGGGGCAACGCCGACGGCGGCACCGGCGGCGGTGTCTCCTCGCGCTGGGCGCCCGTCGCCTACCAGGGCGGTGTCGCCACCACGACCAAGCGGGCCGTCCCGGACGTCGCTGCCCTGGCGGACCCGGCCCACGGCTATCCGGTCTACCTCCAGGACGACAGCCAGTCCTCCACCCCGATTCCCGCCATCGTCGGCGGCACCAGTGCGGCGGCTCCGACCTGGGCCGCCGCGATCGTCCAGGCGAACGCCGGTACGGCCTGCCAGGCAAACGGCCGGGTCGGCTTCCTCAACAACGCCCTCTACCGGGCCGCGCGGAGCAGCTACCCGACGGACTTCTGGGACGTCACCAGCGGCAACAACTCCGTCCACGCCACCGGCTACACGGCGACGGCCGGCTACGACGAGGTGACCGGCCTGGGCTCGCCCAGGGAGGCCGGCCTGACCTCCGCCCTGTGCCCGGTGCGGGGCACCGCGGCCACCGGCGCCTCCACCTTCCACGCGCTCAGCAGCCCCAAGCGCCTGCTGGACACCCGCAACGGCACGGGCTGGGGCCTCAGTTCCATCCCGACCACCAAGCCTCTGGTCGCGGGCGGCACCGCCCCGGTCAAGATCGAGGGCGCCGGGGGGATCCCCAGCAGCGGCGTCACCGCCGTCGTGCTCAACCTCACCGTCACCGGAACCACCGGCGCGGGTTCGTTGATCGCCTGGGCCGACGGCACCAGCAAGCCGTCGACCAGCAACCTCAACTGGACCGGCGCGAGCCAGACCATCGCAGCGTCGGCGACCGTGAAGGTGGCCGCCGACGGCGTGGTGGACCTCTACACGAGCAGCACCACCCACCTCATCGCCGATGTCCAGGGCTACTACACCAGCGGCACCACCGGCTCGAAGTACACGGCGCTGACCCCGGCCCGCCTGCTGGACACCCGCTCCAAGGTCGGCATCTCCACCACCAGCAAGATCACCAACGCGGTGGTCAGCCTCAAGGTCCGCGGCCATGGAGGCGTGCCGACCGCTGCCACCTCCGTGGTGCTCAACCTGACAGCCACCCAGACCGTCGGCGGGGGATACCTGGAGGCCTACCCCGAGGGCGCCACCCGCCCGACCGCGTCCAACGTCAACTGGTCGGCCACCGGCACCACCATCCCCAACCTGGTGGTCGTGCCGATCGGCAGCGACGGCAACGTCAGCATCTACGTGCACGGCACCAGCCACGTGATCGCGGACGTCTCCGGCTACTTCTCCACCAGCGGCTCGACCTTCGACACGGTCACCCCGCTGCGCCTGCTGGACACCCGCCAGACGACGGCACTGGGCTCCGGCAAGACGCTGGCCGTGCAGATCTCGGGGCGCGACGGCATCCCCTCCACCGGCGTCAAGGCCGTCGTACTGACGGTCACCGTCACCGGCACCACCGGCAGCGGCTACCTCACCGCCTGGGCCGACGGCAGCAGCCGTCCGACGGCCTCCAACCTGAACTGGACGCAGGGCAAGACGATCGCCAACCAGGTGATCGTGCCCGTCGGTTCCGACGGCAAGGTCGACTTCTACACGAGCAGCACCACCAACGTGCTCGCGGACGTGGCCGGCTACATCAGCTGACGCCGACGGCGGACACGACCGCGATGCCCCGCCGACCATTCCGGTCGGTGGGGCATCGTTGCGCCCGGTGAGCCGGGGCCGCCCTGCGCGGCTTTCAGGGCTTGAGGCGGGCGATCCGCAGACTTGTCGTCGTCGGGGACGCGCCCGTCAGCGGCTTCGCGTACGTCGGTGTGACCGGGACGTACGCCCAGGTCAGCGTGCCGTCCTTCTGGACAGCAAGGTCACCCGTGATTCGCGTCGACACCACCTTGTCCGCGCTCTGGACCTTGCCGTTCCAGTCGACGAGACGGAAGTGCGTGCCGGTGAACGTGCCGGTGCAGGTGCCGCTCGCGCACTTGGCGTTCTTCAGGGACTCCCAGGACACGAGGAGACGGTCCTTGCCGTACGGCGCCACATGCACGTTGACGTTCTCGACGGTCTTGGCGCTGGTGAGGTAGATCGCCTTGCCGGGCCCGGAGTTGCGGTTCTTCAGAAAGGCCACCGCCACCTGGTGGGTGCTGGTCCTCGGCGTGACCGTCCAGCCGCGGCCGCTGGAGTCGTCCGGGTTCTTCTTCGCGGAGGCGGCCCCGCGGGAGGCGAAGGCGGTCACGTAACGGCCGCTGGAGGACTTCACCAGATCACCGGTGCGGGAGGCGAAGGTGCCCCCGCAGTACCCCGCCCAGCACTGCTCGCGCTGCACCACCGGAGCCACATCCGGGGCGCCGATGCCCGTCGACACGAACAGGCCGGAGCGCCAGTCGTCGAAGCACAGGGAGGTGAAGTCGCCGGTGGTCTCGGCGTGCAGCGCGATGCCCTCGTTGTGACTGCACCCCCAGCCCCAACCCCCGCCGAGCTTCGCTCCCTTGGCGCTGATGTACGACAACTTGTCGCCGAAGTGTCCGTCGGCGAAGCCGCCCGCGCCGTGCACGACGAAGTAGGCGCCGTACTTCTTGCCGTTCCAGGTGAGTTGGCCGTCGAGGGTGGGGGAGGTGTCGTGGGAGGCGGTGCCGGTGAGCTTCGTACGGAACGTCTGCTTGCCGTTCGTGTACCGGACGATCGCGGCCGCCGTCTCCTTCCACTTGTTGGTGTCGGCGACCCGGGTGAGCAGCGCGAAGCCGTCGTTGTGGGCGACCAGCCCGCCGACCTCCTTCGCGCCCTTGACGACGGTGTCCGCGCCCGAGCGCTTCCCGGCCGACGTCAGCGGGGTGACATGGACGCCGTCCGAGGCGGGCCAGGCGACACGCAGGGTGCCGTTCGGCGCTACCGCGGTCGTCGTCCGGGTCCACTCACGCGTGTTGTTGTAACCGGCGGACAGATAGGGGAACTTGGCGGCCAGGGTCACGGCCGTGGTGGTGGGTGCGAGCGTGGGGGCGGTGGCCGCACCGGCCGTGGCGTACCAGGCACCGACGAGCGCGGCCGTCGCGGCGAGACCGGCGATGACGGGCTTACGGGCGGCGCGGACCCGGCGGTGGCCGGCGCGAGGGGAGCCACCGGAGGCGTCAAGGAGGGTGCCACTTTGTCCGTCGCGGCGACGGTCGCGGCGGCTCTCGCGGGAGGCGTCGCCGTCGCGCGGCGTGCGTCTTGCGGAAGTCATGCCCCCAGGTCGCCGCGGGGCGCGCGAAGGTTGCCGCCGCCCTTGCGGTGATCGACCGGGCCTCCGAGAATCCCCCCATGACCTCCAGCATCCGCCACGTGACCATCGACTGCGCCGACGCCTACGCGGTCGCCGACTTCTGGTCCCGGGTCCTCGGCCAACCGCTGCACGAGGACGACGGCGAGGAGGACGAGGAGGTGCTGATCGAGGCCGCGGGGCTGCTCTTCGTCACCGTCCCGGAGGCCAAGACCGTCAAGAACCGCCTCCACTTCGACCTCCAGCCACAGGACCGCACCCGCGACGAGGAGGTCGACCGCCTGCTCGCCCTGGGCGCCTCGATCATCGACGACCAGCGCACGGGTGACGGCATGGGCTGGGTGGTCCTCGCCGACCCGGAGGGCAACGAGTTCTGCGTGGAGCGCAGTGAAGCGGAACGCGAGGACTGAGAGCGCGGGGCGAGGGTTCGGGGCCTGCACCACACTTCGGTCATCACCGAAACGATCCGTGACCTGTCATGACCGTACGTCGGCCCCGAGCAGCGTCCGCGTGAGCTGTTCGGCGAAGCCCGCCGGGTGCTGGAGAATGCCGAGGTGACCGCCGGGGAACTCGACGAGGTCGGTCTGCCGGTCCTTCGCGAGGAACTCAGCGGTGCGGTAGAGGAGTTGGCCGCGGGAGTCGACGCCCGCGCCCAGGGTGAGGTGGACCGATGAGGGTCCTGCCGCGGGGACGTAGGACGTGAAGGGCCCGATGACATGCGCCAGGGAGAGCGCCATCGGGTTCACCAACTCCTCCTCGCGGGACAGCGGTTGACCCGCCGGAAGCACTCCCGCCTCCCGCTCCTCCAGTACGGCGGTCATCAGCGCGCCCGCCACCGCGAGCCCCTGGGCCCGGTAGACGTCACAGACCTCCCCGAACCGGGCCCGCTGCCGCACCCCGTCCGGCAACACCCCCACGCACGGCGGCTCGTGCGCGACGACGTGCCGCAGCCGCTCCGGATGCCGGGCGAGCAGATCGAGCGCGGCGACGGCGCCGGCGCTGGTGCCGAGGACGTACGCCGACTCACCCTCAGGAAGCGTCAGTTCGAGCACGCGCCGCGCCCCGTCGCTCCAGTCCTGGACACGCTGGTCCGCGACGGGTTCGCCGAGGCGGCCATGGGCGAGGCCGAGGGGATCGTAGGTGACGACGGTGAAGTGCGCGCAGAGCACGTCCGTGATCGCGTCGAGGCCCATGGGGTGCCCCGCGCCACCGGGGATCAGCAGCAGGACCCTGCCGTGGCCGGTGACGTCGTAGTGCGGGTGCGGGTCAGTCATGGGCCTTCTCCTCAGGGGGCCAGTTGGTGAGAGCCACGTGCAGGGCGTCGACCGCCCGGTCCCAGGACTTCTGTACGTCCCGGGGCGCGCGAGGGCGTACGCCCGGTAGGCACCGGCGAACGCGGCCAGCGCGTCCTTCCCGGCCCGCCCCGCCACCGCGATGGCGATCCGTGGGCATGGGGGGACGTTACCTAGGTGGCCTGGGTTCTTGGCCAGTGATTTTTGGTTCGGCGGAACAGGGCCATGTCGTTGGCGAAGCAGATGAGGAGGTCGGTGCCGACGGCGGTGGCGGCTGTGGTGGGGAGGGGGAGGGAGATCACCTCGGTGCATTCGCCGGTTTGGAGGTCCCATATGCGGGCGGTGGCGTCTTCGGCGGCGGTCAGGAGGTGGGGGTGGTCGTCGAGGGTCAGAGGGCTGACCGTCTTCACCTCGCCCGTGTGTCCGGAGAGGAGATGGGTGCGGTTGCGTGACTGGAGATCCCACAGATGTACGGTCGATCGGTGGCTGACGACAGCGTGGGGGCGGTCGTTCAGCGTGACCACGCAGACCGATCGAGCCCTGGTGCCCTGCTCCGTCAGGGTCGCCGCGCATTCCGCGGTCCGGAGATCCCAGAGGCGCAGGGCACCCCGATGGTCGCCGGTGAGGGCGTAGAGGTCATCGTTGATGCGGACACTGGATATTGCCTGGATCGCCCCGTTGTGTCTGATGAGGAACCGTTGTTCGCCTGTGTGGAGGTCCCACAGATAGAGCGCGTTCACGCTGCCTGCGAGGGCATGTGGGCGGCCGTCCATCTCCAACGCATCCACCGACTGGATGTAGGGATACGCCTTGTCAGCGGCCAGGGTGCGCTTGCACTCACCGGTTTGGAGATCCCACAAGCGGACGAAGCGGTTTTCTGCGGTCAGAGCATGAGGGCGACCGTCGATGGTGAAGCTGTCGATACCTCGTACGGCTTGCAAGTCCTGCGAGAGTACGCGAACGCAGTCGCCCGAGGAAACATCCCAGAGCCTGGTGGAGTGATCGAGGCTCACGGTGACGGCGTGAGGTCGGTTGCTCAGACTGGTGGCGGCCACCCCGACCACCCAGTTCGTGTGCCAGGGAGAAGTCGTGGTGGCGTGGCTGCCGTCCAAGGACCACAGTCGGACCGACTCGTCGACGGACGCCGTGAGCGCGTGGGGCTGGCCGTTGACGGTGACACCGCAGACCACCTGGATGTAGTCGGTGTGTCCGGCAAGCGTCTGTGCGCAGACGCCACTTTCGAGGTCCCACAGTCGCACGGTCTCGTCGCCCCCGACGCTGAGGACGTGTGGTCGGCCATTGATGGTGAGGGTGTCGACGCCGGCTACTTCGTGCGTGTGCCCAACGAAGGAGCGTACACATGCTCCGGTCTGGAGATCCCAAAGGCGCATGGTGCCTGTGGCGTCGCCGGCGAGGACATGGGGGCGATCGTCGATGAAGATGCCATGCACCACTGACACCTCGTGCTTCTGCTCGCCAAAGATGCGGACACATGTGCCATCCAGAAGGTCCCACAGTCGGATGGACTCGTCACTGCTGCCAGTGAGGGCATGGGGCCGGCCTTCGAAGGTGACGGCGGCGACGCTGGTGATCATCCCGGTGTGCCCGAGGAGGGTGCGCACGTGCTCCCCTGACACGAGATCCCACACCTGCACGGAGGCATCCTCGCCTTCGTCGCTTGTGAGCGCGTGTGGCCGGTCATCTATCACGACTCCGCAGATTTCCATGACCAAGGTCGCCGGACCGTCGATGGAGTACGCGCATTCTCCGGTGAGTAGGTCCCACAGCTGGAGGCCCTGGTTGACGATGAGGGCATGTGGGCGGTCGTCGACCATGAGCTTGTGCAGGATCTCCGGACGGTCTTCCCCGCCACCGAAAGCGCGGACGCATTCACCGGTCCGGAGATCCCACTGGCGAAGGGCGCAGGATTCGTTCCCGCCGGTCACTGCGTAGTCGTGGCCGTCGGCGGTGAAGCTGAGAACGTGTGGGGCGTCCAGGTCGTACGCGAGCGTCCTGCGATGCGCGGGGTGCACCAGGCCGCCCGTGGCCCAGGCAACCTTCCAAGAGCGTCCTTGGGACAGCTGCTCGGCGAGGTCGGGCCGACGGTATCGAGCGGCGTCGATGGAGAGGATGTCGCGCCGCGCTCGTGCGCTCGCCGTCGACAGGAGATGCGCCGAGGTCCGGTAGACCGCCGCGAATTTCTCGGCGTCCGGACCGGTGGCGACATCCAGTGCCCGCAGCAAGGTGACTGGATCCGCGTGCACCACGTACTCGGTGTCCGTGAGCAATCCGTCGAGGATGCCTCCCGCGACGGCGTGACTCGCCAGATGTGTGAGGACGTACGGATGAACCGACGCCCAGTCTCGTTCTCCGGTGGCGGGATGACGGGGCACCAGCGTGCTCAACTCACCTGCGATGGCCCGCTGATGGTCCACGGACGAGCTCGGTACCCGCAGGTACTCCGCCATCGTCTCGTGGTACAGCCGGAACACCGACGCCCCGTCGCTCTCCTCCTCCGTGATGTACGACCCCGCGATCTCGAACAGCCACTCCAGGTCGTCGTTGCTGCACGGCGTCCCGGACAACGCCTCCGCCAGTGGTGCCCAGATCGTCGACCACGGCAGTCCGGCGCCCTGGGCATATGCGAGCGGTCGCAACAGCCGTACAACTCGCTGCCGTTGGGCTCCGAAGCGTTCCAGATAGTCCGCGAAGGCCTGCTTGGCATCGCTGGGAAGGGAGAGCTCCCAGCCGTCCTCGCTCGTGTCGACGACCTGCTGCCGATGGACGAGAGCGCGGGCGTTCATACGGGCTACAAGGAAAGACCGGCCAGCCTGCGCGGCGATGCCGAGAGCGACTTCGTTGGCCAGGTCCGGTGCGTGGCGGTAGGGCGAGCGGCTGTCAGGGTCGTGGGCGTCGAGCAGCAGGGCACGGGCATAGTCGGTCACCGCCTCTCGCGCGTGTTCGTCCGTGTCCAGGTCCAGGACGTCCACGGCCTGCCCCAGCGCGGGGATCAGGTCGCGTCGCGTCCCGACGATCAACCGCACCGCCGACATCGCCGACAGCGGCTGGAGCAACTCCCGTGCGATACGGCGGCCTTCGGTCTGGTCTCCGGCCGTCCCGGCTTCGTCGAGCGAGTCGATCACGATGACGACCTCGTCCGTGCGCGATCCCAACTCCTTGAGCAGTTGCGTCAGATCGGTGTCCGGCAAGGAGACCGCCGCACCCAGATCCCGCACCAGATCCGTTCCGCTGGCCCGTCGTGCCCACAGCCTTACGATCTCCAGCCCCGCCGGCGGCAGCCAGGCAGCCTCCGTGGCCGTGCTCCGGGCCAGGTGCTGAGGGTCGGACAGGTCCAGAAGGCGCCCCAGTACGGCCGACTTGCCCGACCCCGGATCACCGGTGACCACGCGGGCCTTGCGGTCGTGCGGTCCCCGGAGCCAGTCGGACAGCGAGCCGAGAACGGACGTACGCCCGGTGAAGTAGTCACCGCGCTCACCGGCGTGCTCCAACCCCTTGCCCCGAGGCCCGTAATGACCCTCGTGACGCTTGCGCAACTGTGCCAACACGGCCAGATCCAGGCCGTTCTGGTCAGCCGTCGGGATGTACAGGACGTTGTCGAAGAAGGGGTCCTGCCCCGCACTGTCGATCACGGAGTGACTCGCGTGCTGGTGTGGGGAGTCCAGGTGTTCGTTGACGCGCGCGGTGACCTCGCGGACGCTCAAGTAGCGTTGGGACGGCCCGGTTCGGGGCGTCGCCAGCACCTGCGTCAAGGCATCGACGAACTTGTTCTCCTTCGCCGTCTCCTTGCCCCGCGCAGCAGCGATCATCGCCCGCTGTGCGCTCCCGCGCCGCGTGTGCGTGAGCTGTGTCGCCAAAGTGGCCACGCTCTCCGTACCGGCGCTCGCGAAGCACGTGTCCAGGATGACCAGCAGATGGCCCACCTGGCTCCGTACCAGCGGCTTCGCCAGGTCGTCGCTGCGTACGGCCGTGGACCAGCGGCCCGGCCGGTGGTTCGAGCAGAGCAGGAAGTGCTCGTGGCCCTCCTTGCGGCCGTGGCCCGCGAAGTACACCACCACCGTGTCCTCGGGTCCCAACTCCGTCTCGTACGCCCACTCGTCGAGCCCCTCGGCCAGCTCGGTGTGCGACGGATTCACGGACAGGTCCGGCAACACCCGTACGTATCCCATCGGTTCGAGCAGCCCCGCCACCCGCTCCGCGTCGGCCGCCGCGCCCGGCAGGGGCGTGATGCTGGAGTCCCTGTACGTACTCACCCCCACGGAGACGAGAAAACGCCGCCCCGTGCCCGTGTCCGTCATACCCGTCCCCGTTACGCCAGTCCCTCGGCGACCGCCCGCCCGGTCTTCTTCGCGAGCAGGTAGCGGGTCAGGCTGTGCGGCGCCGACCCGTTGTCCAGGGAATCATCCACCACCCCGCCGAAACGCGGGGCGAGTTCATCCACAACGGCGACCAGGTCACCGGGGTCCGTGAGGTTCGTCCAGCGAGTGATGTTGCCGGGCCAGGCCCCCTTGCCGTCCCGAGGCAGTGGGCTGAGCCGGTTGAAGATGAGCGACAGGCCCAACGGGGAACCGACCGTCACAAAGTCCGTCACCGGCCATTCCGCATGCTCGCACAGGGCCTCGTACGCCACCACCGAACCGAGGGAGTGGGCCACGACCACCCGCGTGTCCGGGCCGATCTCGGCGGCCACTCTCGCCCGTGCCGCCTGCCAGACAGCCGGTTCGTTCATGTAGCGCCGCACCTGCTTGAGGGCCAACACCATCATGCGGTCCGAGTAGCTGCCGAAGAACCGGGACCCGGACAGCGCGTCCAGCGCGGCGCGGACCCGGTCGGTCAGAAGCCCGGCCCTACCGGGGATCGCCCGGGCACCCACCGGGTCCGGCGGTTCGACCTCGGGATCCAGCTGAACCCCAGCCTGCCACCAGGCCTCCAGCAACTCCGCCTCGAAGCCCTCGTCCACGTCGTACTCGTCCCACGGCGGCACGTCCGACGACCGTGTGCCCTCCTCGAAGAACACGTCGCCGTAGAACGCGCACGCCACGTCGTCCTCGTCCAGCCGCAACCCCGACCCGAGCCGCACACCGTCCCGCAGCGCCGGCCCGACGTCCTTGCCCATCAAGGCCGGTCCCGACCACTGGTGCCCGATGCCGTGTACTACGACTACACGCGCCACGATCGCCGTCAGCCTCGCGCGGCAAAGTCCACGAAGTCCGTCCATACGGTGGGTGAGAGGGCGAGCTGTGGGCCGTGGGTGTTCTTGGAGTCGCGGACGTGGATGGTGGTGGGGCAGGTGGCGACCTCGACGCAGTCACCCGAGCTGTCGCCGCTGTAGCTGCTCTTGAACCAGGACAGTTCAGTCGTGCTCATCATGCTCCTCGCATCCGCTCCAGCAGGCTCCGGGAGTCCTCCGGGGTCAGGGCCTGTGAGCGAAGTTTCGCATAGCGCATGTGGAGCATGCTGATCGTTTGCGGCTTGACGATGAACTGGCTGCTCTCCTGGCCCTCCAGGTAGGCGAACCACTCGTTCTCCGGTGTCTCCAACAGCTGGATCGGACCGTTCAGCCCAGGGTGGTAACCGCGCGAGCTCGGCATCACCTGGAACTCCACGTTGCGGGGCGCAGTGGCCTCCAACAGGTGCTCGATCTGCTCGCGTCGGGCTTCCTCCCCACCCGTCGGCCGCAGGAGCACATGCTCCTCGACGATGAAGCTGAACGACGTGTTTGGTCGCTCACTCAGCAGTGACTGGCGCTCCAACCTGGCCGTGACCAGGGCCTCGATCTCCGAGTCCGTCAGCACCGGCACCCGCTCCCTGAACAGCGTCCGCGCATACCCCTCCGTCTGCAACAGCCCCGGAACCAGCCGGTTCTCGAACGTGTACAGACTGATCGCGATCTCCTCCAGCTCCGCCCACTGCCGGAACCACGAGGCCAGCCCCTTCTCCCGGGTCGCGTGCTTGTACACCCCCTTCAGCACCCCGAACGCGTCCAGGACCTCCTCCGCCCGGTCCACGTACTTGCGTTGGGGGAAGCGGCGGCCCTGCTCGATGGACCCGACGGTCGACGGCTGGTAGCCGACCATGGGTGCGTACTCCTCCTGGGTGTACCCCGCGCGTTTGCGGAAGGCCTTGTGTGCCTCGCCGAACGCCTTCAGGCTGTCGGACGGTTCGGGCTCGGCGGGGCTCTCGATGCTCACGGCACTGTCGCTCATGCGAGAAATGGTCACGGACCGTGACGCGTCCTGTCCACTCCGTAACTCGTACAACCCGAAGCGTACGAGTTTCGTGCCTGGCCGACTGCCGTTCCTCCCGGGACGGTTGGGGCATGCACGCAGACACCGAGGTCCAACCCGCGGCCACCGTAAGCACGTTCACCCAGCTCTTCGCCTGCACCCCGTCCGGCGCCCGGCGGGCCCGCCGCCTCGTCGCCGCCCGGATGGACCTCTGGGGCCACCCGCGGGGTACCGGTCCGAACGAGGATGTCGCACTGGTGGTCGCCGAGTTGGCCGCGAACGCCGTACGGCACGGCCGGGTGCGCGGGCGTGGGTTCCGGGTACGGCTGGTGCTGCGCGAGGACCGGGTGCGGGTGGAGGTCATGGACGCGCGCGGGGAACGCCTGCCGGTGCCCGCGCACGAGCCCGACGAGGGCGGGCGTGGGCTGCTGCTGGTCGACGCGCTGTCGGAGGAGTGGGGCGTGGAGCCCCGGCCGGACGGGGTGTACAAGACGGTCTGGGCGGAGGTCCGCGTGGGTGCCGCCCCCGGGTGATCCATGCACTCCGGGGCCCCGGAGAGGCGAATTCCAGAGGCCCTGGACAGCGTGCTTCAGGCCGTCGCGAACGCCGTCCGCAGGGTGCTGATCGCCTGGGCGATGGCGGCCTCCGCGGCATGTGTCTCCCGCAGCGCGTTGAGCATCACGAAGTCGTGGATGATCCCCTGGTAGCGGACCGCGGTGACCGGGACGCCGGCCTCGCGCAGCTTGTTCGCGTACGCCTCGCCCTCGTCCCGCAGCACGTCGGCCTCGGCGGTGATCACCAGGGCCGGGGGCAGGTCGCGCAGCTGGTCGACGGAGGCGCGCAGCGGGCTCGCGGTGATCTCGGCGCGCTGCTTCTCGTCGGTCGTGTACTGGTCCCAGAACCACTGCATGGCGTCCCGGCGCAGGAAGTACCCCTCGGCGAACTGCTGGTAGGAACCGGTGTCGAAACTCGCGTCGGTGACCGGGTAGAAGAGGACCTGCTGGACGAGCGGGACGTCACCGCGCTCCTTGGCCATCAGGGTCAGGGCGGCGGTCATGTTGCCGCCGACGGAGTCCCCGGCCACGGCGATCCGCGTGGCGTCCAGGCCCTTGGCGGCGCCCTGCTCCACGACCCACTTCGCCACCGTGTAGTTCTGCTCGACGGCGACCGGGTAGCGGGCCTCGGGCGAGAGGTCGTACTCGGGGAAGACGACCGCGGCACCGGTGCCGACGGCGAGCTCGCGGACCAGCCGGTCGTGGGTGTGGGCGTTGCCGAAGACCCAGCCCGCGCCGTGGATGTAGATCACCACGGGGAGGGGGCCGGTGGCGCCGGCCGGGCGGACGATCCGGGCCCGGACACTGCCCGTGGGGCCGCCCGCGACGGTCACCCACTCCTCGTCCACGGTGGGCTTGGCGATGTCGCCCGACTGCACCTCGTCGACGGCCTTACGGCCTTCGACGGGCCCCAGGTCGAAGAGGTACGGCGGGTTCGCGGTGGCCTCGGCGAAGGCCTGGGCGGCGGGCTCCAGAACGGGGCGGGGGCTGCTGTCGGTCATGGTGATCTCCTCCGATCGGGTGCCGCGGGCACCCCCAGTCTCTGGGTTCGGCCGAGCGGCGGCATGTCCAGAATAGTAGCGCGCTATTTAGTCGTGCGCAACTAATTAGGGCTCGATAGAATCGAGTGGACTCGAACGGATACGCTGGAGACCCAGGGAAGGGAGTCGTTCCGTGAGTACATCCACCGGTGAGCGGGCCGAGAGGGCCGAGGCGTCCCTGCTCCTGGACGATCAGCTCTGCTTTGCCCTCTACGCGGCGTCCAGGGCGGTCACCGCGCGCTACCGCCCACTCCTGGACGAGCTCGGGCTGACCTATCCCCAGTACCTGGTCATGCTGGCCCTCTGGGAACAGGACTCGATCTCCGTACGCGATCTGGGTACGGCCCTCCAGCTGGAGTCCAGCACCCTGTCACCGCTGCTCAAGCGCCTGGAGGCGGCCGGCCTGCTGCGCCGCGAACGCCGCCCGGGCGACGAGCGCTCGATCGCCATCCGCCTGACGGACGCAGGGGCGGCCCTTCGGGAGCGGGCGCGCGACGTACCGCCCGCGATCGGGGACGCGATGGGTCTCACACCCGAACAGGACGCCCTGACAAAGCAGTTGCTCCGCCTGATCGCCGAAAACGTGGGCACGGCCTGACCGTTTGTGCCCACCGGCCGACGGTGGGCATCAACAGGCCATTCAGATCTGAGAGTTGACTCTCACGTTTTGTGAGAGGACACTCTCACGTCATGGATCCCGGAAACCGTCTCGGCGACATGGAGATCACCGACCCGAAGGCCATGCGGGCGCTCGCGCATCCCGTACGGCTCGCCGTCCTGGAGCGGCTCCAGCGGTACGGACCCGCCACCGCCACCGAACTCTCGCCGCATGTCGGAGCCACTCCCTCCGTGGCCAGCTGGCATCTGCGGCACCTGGCGGGGTTCGGGCTGGTGCGGGACGCCGTCGAGGGCGGCACGGACCGGCGGGAACGGCGGTGGGAGGCGGTGGCCCGGGGATGGCGTCTCCAGGTGCCGGAGGACGAGGACGGCACCTCGGCCGCGCGGGCGCTGTCCTGGGAGATGTTCGCGCGGGCCGCGGAACTGCCAGAGCGCTGGGCGACGGAGACCGAACCCGCCCTCGAACCGGCCTGGCGCAGGCTCTCCGGCCTCGCCAACACCCGTATCACGGTGACCGCGGAGGAACTCGCCGCGATCGAGGACGCGATGGAGGCCGTCCTCGCTCCCTATGTCACGCGGGAGTGGACACCGTCGGACGGCCGGGGTGTACGGCTGCTCCGGTACGTGCTGCCGGAGTCGGCGGACGGCGCCGACGCGTGACCTCCCTGTGGCGCGACCGGCGCTTCGTCCGGTACTGGGCCAGCAGCGCCGTCTCGCAGTTCGGCGACCGGGTCTCCGAAGTGGCCGTACCCCTCATCGCGGTCACCGTCCTGGACGCCTCCGCCGGTCAGGTCGCCGCCCTGACGGCGCTCGCCTGGGCGCCGAACCTGCTCGCGCTGGTGCTGGGCGCCTGGGTCGACGGGCGGGCGCGGAAGCGGCGGCTGCTGATCGTCATGGACCTCGTACGGGCGGGCGTGCTGCTCTCCCTGCCCGTCGCCCACCTGTGGGGCGCCGTCACGCTCTGGCAGCTGTATGTGGTGGTGCTGCTCGGCGGTCTCGCGGGAGTGACGGCCGGCTGTGCCTGGCCGCCGCTGTTCGCGCGGATCGTGCCGCGAGCTTCGTACGTCGATGCCAACAGCAAGTTCAGCGCGGCCCGTTCGGCGTCCTTCGTGGCCGGTCCCGCGGCCGGCGGCGGGCTCGTCCAGGTGCTGGGCGCGCCGGTCGCCGTGGTCGCCGATGCCCTGTCCTTCCTGGTGTCCGCGCTGCTGCTGGGCAGGGCCCCGGTCGACGAGCCCGAGCCGGCGGCCCGTTCCGGCGCCGTGATTCCCGCGCTGCTGCGCGACGCTCGGGACGGACTGCGCTACGTCCTGCGGGACCCGGTGCTGCGAGCGAGCCTGGGCTGTAGCACCACCGTCAACTTCTTCACCTTCCTTGCGGGCACCGGGATGGTCGTGCTCTTCGCCGACCGTGAGCTCCAACTCTCCCCGGGCGCCATCGGATTGACGCTCGGCATCGGGGCGAGCGGCTCCCTCGTCGGCGCGCTCACGGCGCCCTGGCTGTCCCGACGGATCGGTGTGGGGCGGTGTGTCACCGTCGGGGCCGTACTGTTCCCGGCCCCCTTCGCCTTGGCCGCGGTCGCCGGCGGACCGGAGTGGGCCGGTGTCCTTCTCCTGGGCGGCGCCTATTTCCTGGTGGGCCTCGGGGTGATGTGGTTCGACGTGCCCCTCAACTCTCTGCAGACCGCGATCACTCCGGACTCCCTGCGCAGCCGCGTCGCGGGCGCCTACAGCACCGTCAACTACGGGATACGCCCTCTCGGCGCACTCGTCGGAGGAGCGCTCGCCACGACCGTGGGGCTCAGGGCGACCCTCGTCACGGTCGCGGTCGGCGGAGTGCTGTCGGTGCTGTGGCTGCTGCCCTCGCCGATACCGGGCATCCGCTCCCTGGACCATGACCTGACCCCCGCCGAACCAGCCGCTGTGCGGCGGTAATTCCGCTCTTCCTCGCGGGCGGTGGCATGGCGGGCACCTGCTCCATGTCCTTCCGCCAGGAGATCACCCCCGAACCCCTCCTTGGCCGCGTCACCTCGGCCTTCTGGACCCTCCACTACGCGGCGGCCCCGATCGGCGCGGCAGCCCTGACCTGGGCGGCGGAAGAACAGGGCACGGCCCCCGTGGGCCTGGTGGCGGGCGCTTGCTGCGTACTTGTCGCGGTCGCCGCCCTGTTCACTCCGATCCGGCGCGCCTGAGAGGACGCTTGCTGCGCAAGATCCCGCCGCCCGAAAGGCGCACGGTTCGTCCATCAGTCTCCGGTCCGCACGTAACCGGGCGCCGGATCCCGGGCCCTATCTCACCCGGTTCGCGAGACGGGCCCGCTTCGCCTTCGCGACGCGCTCGGGGTCCGCCTGCTCCCGTTCCGGGGCGAACTTGTCCCAGTCCTGCGGTCGTACCACCAGCAGGGTGTCGCTGCCGGGTACGACGACCACCCCTCCGAACGGCAGATCCCCCGCGAACCAGACACCGTCTTCACCACCCTGGGGCCAGCGATGACGCTCCAAGGCGTCAACCGCCCTCATGAGCGGGGACCTGCCCCGCTCGTCGGCCTTGACCCGCACAGTGAAAACCGTGCCGTACTTGGTCCGACTCTCGCTCTTCTTCGACATGCCTGTGCGGAACTCGAGGGGGTATTCCTTCAACACCCTCCCGCATCTGCGCAGCGAGAGAAAAGCGAACGGAAACCTGTAGGCCATCAGGACAAATCCCAGGACCCCCGCCACACTCAGCACCGCCAGAACCGGCGAGTCCCATGTCCCGGTCTGCGCCAGGACTACCGGTGTCGCGCACAGCGTCCCGAAGATGACGAGACGTAGAAGAATTCCCCTGAACAGGAGGGAATAATTGCGCTTCAGTAGCCGGTTCACTTCCACGGCATTGGGTGGATTCATCCGAAGGGGCTCCTCACCTGCGCAGCAGAGCTGCCGCCTCTGCTCTCCGTCTCCGCGAGCGATGGGTCAGTGAATGTGAGCGTGGATGCGAAGCCAAGCAGCACATTGCGGTAGTCGTCCACGAAGTCAACTTCGGACGTGACCAGTTGCAACATGACGATCTCCGACGAGGCCACAGCGGGCACGGCCACGGTGCCCTGCCAGACGTTCCCTTCCGGGGGGTCATCACCCCCGTCCGAGGGTTTGCCTGGGGCTGTCGTGGTGCGCTCCTCCTCGAAGAGGAATCCCGTACCGCACGGCAGTTCAAGCGGTTGAATGTGTTTGTCCGGTGTTTCGTCGGCTGATTTCACCAGGGAGGCGATGACCAACTTCGGATCGACTCCGGATGCGGACATGGTCGCTACGGTGATGACGGAGGAAAGGATCCCGCCACTACCGTCGGGGTGCAATCCGATTGCGCATCCCTGCACATGCTGCTGATTAAGCAGCAGGAGGGCACCCGCATAGAATCGAAACACCTGATCGGCCTTCCCTCGCAGCTCCGTAGGCAGACCGATTACTTGCTCCGCGAGCAGCTCGAAACGCTCGGACGAGGGATCCAGGTCAAGTTGCAGGTAGCCTCGCGGAATTCCGTACCAGAAGACGGGCATCGTCGGTGTCATGCGAGCCCCACAAGCCCGGCGATCCCGTGCAGAGTTGCAGCCGCCTTAGTGGTTTCGGCGGTGTTGTGCCCGGCACCGTCATCGGGAAGCCAGCCGAAGGTCTCTGCGGAAGAGGCCAGATTTGCGGTCACGTTGACGGAGTTCATGCCGAAGTCGGCGATCCGCTTCACTTGGGCCGCCCCGCCTGCCGCGGCGTCGGCCACAGCCGCAGCAAGATCGTCTGTGTGGCTCCTCGAGAAGGCAGGCACGATGTCCTTGGCGAACTCGGTCACCTTTGCGCCGGTCGAGACGGTCTCACCGAACCCTTCAGCCATCCTCGCGGCTTCAGCCACCTCTTTCCCGGCCTTACCCAGGGCGCCGACACCTGGCACCATCCCCAGGGTGTCACCGGCGAGGGAGCCGTAGGCCGAGAAAGTGTCCATGTTCCATCCGAACTTGTCACCCCACAAAGCCGATCTGAACTCCGGGTCCGCGAGGTTGTGCGTCATGGAGACCATGCTCGCTACCAGTGCGATGCCTGCGAACACGGGAGACCAGGGGCCGGGGATGAGTGCCAGAAGGCCGGCAATGGCCCCAATGGTGCCGGCGTGGTCATAGAGGAACTGGCCGACGGCCTTGATCGCTTCCCAGATGCCGTTGACAGCTTTGCTGAGCCAGCCCGGCTCCTGCGGCGCCAACTTGTCGGTGGCGTCGTCGAGCGACTTGGCGACCCAGTCCGCCTGGTCCGTGTGTGAGTGCTCCAGCTGCTCCGCCTTGCGGATGACATCGCTGTATGCGTCGTTCGCACTGTTGAGCGCAGTTGTCGCTTCATTGAGGCTGCGCTCGGCGGCTCGGAGCCGCTGCTCCGCCGCGTCGGCCTCCGCCTGGGTGGGGAACTGCTGGTTCGCGAGCTTGAGATCCGGGTGTTCCTTGGCCTGGCCGTAATGTTCCTTGGCTTTGGCTGCGGCGGCTTTCCGCTCGCCGGCCTCCTCGTCGTATTTCCGCGCCAAGTCGCGGTTGGACGTCAGATCCTCGTCCCAAATCTTCAGCTGTGCGGCTGCCTTTTCCAAGGAGCGTGCGGCGTTTTTGACGTAGATCGACAGATCTCCATCAAGCGCGTCACGGAAGCTCTTTGCCGCGTCCCCTTGCCAGTAGCTGCTCTCACCGCTCAACCTCTGGAGTTGGTTGTGGCAGTTACGCAGAGAGGTCGCCGCGTGCGAGACTTTCTGCTGCAGAGCATGAACTTCGCCAGGGACTCCAGGAACCGGGTTCCAGCCGAGGCTGCGGTACGGATTCGTCGCCATTTACTTGGCTCCTCCGTAACCGCTGCCTGTCGAGGCCTTCCCGATGTCTTTGAAGGCCTTGTTTAGTGCTTCCTCGACCTCTTCGTATGCCTTCTTGTTGGCCTTGACGCCCTCACTGATGGCGTCAATCATCTTCTTGGTCTGCTCGGCTCCGTACTTCCAGCGTTCCTGGAAGCCGTCACACGATTCATCGAGACGCTGCGTTCCGATTTGGTCGGCGCGGACATGGGCCAACGCAGTCCGTGCCTCGTTGAGCTCCTGAACACATCCCTCAAGCGTCCTGATGAACGTCTGCAGTTGGTCTAGATCTGTTGTGAACTGCTCCCCCATGAACTCTTTCCCTACGGTAAAGCTGGTAGATCTGATGCCAATTCGGGTGCGCCCCGGCATCCGGCGCGTCTCCGAGACCCCCATCACCCTACCGACTCCTGGCCAGGGGCTGTCACCTCCCGGCCGAATCCGGGAGCTCTGGTGTGGGGGTGTTGTTCGGGTGGACCTCGGTTTCATCACGCTGTCTTCACTGGCAGCTAAAGGCGTAGTGAGGCCGGGTGAAGTCACCCGTTCACCCCCGAATACCGCCGCAGACTCCATCCCCACAGCACCCGCGCCCCCAGATACGCCACCACCCCCAGCAGCGGTGACGCCGCCGCCAGCCAGTACGGGGCGCCGGTGTCGTGGCCGTGGCCGGTCAGGACTGCCGCCGGGAAGTAGGCGACGAAGGCGAGGGGGAGGCCGTAGGTGAGGAGGGCGCCCACCGCGCTGGGGAGGACGTTGAGGGGGTAGCTGCCGAAGGTGCCGAGGAGTTCCTCCAGCCAGCGGCTCCAGTAGTCGGCGGCCGGGAAGCGCAGGGCCGCGCAGGTGATCGCGGTGAAGAGGGCCGCCTCCAGGAACATGCCGCCGATGATCGCCGCGACCAGGTAGGAGATCCGGCCCGGTGTCCAGTCCAGCTGGCTGCGGCTCAGCGCGCCCACCATCAGGCCGACCGCGACCGTCAGGTCGCCGATCGCGTTCGTGGGGAAGAACGCCAGCTGGAGCTGGCGGTACACCGGCATCGGGCGGGTCAGGTAGACGTCGATCTTCCCTTCCTGGATCTGCCGGCCCGCACCGTGCACCCGGCCCAGGAGCATGACGAACAGCCCGTGCGCGAGCATCCTCGTCGCCGGGATCAGCAGGACCTCCGAGCTGTCCCAGCCGCCCATCCCGGTGAACCGGGTCAGCAGCACCGTGGCGAACACGATCACCGAGACCTGCCAGATTGCGCCGATCGCGATCATCAGCAGGAACTCGGTCCGGTACTCCAGCTGCGCACGGAAGTTGAGACGCGTGATGCGCCACGCGATCCGGACGGCGTTCATCGGCCTCAGCCTCCTTGGGAGATGACGCGGCGGGCGGCCCGCCGCCACAGGAAACGGGTGAACAGGGTGAGCGCCACGACCCAGAACGCCTGGATCGCCAGCTGCGGGACGGCGTCCGACAACGGAATGCGTCCGATGTAGATCGACAGCGGCACGCTCAACGTCGCCTGGAACGGCAGGAATCCGCTCAGCGTGATGAACCAGTCCGGGAAGAACCACAGCGGCGCGTACACACCCGACAGCAGGTTCTGCGCGAAGATCAGGATCAGCATCGCCGCGGTGTTGCGCACCGTCCAGAAGCACAACTGGTCCAGCATCAGCATCACGTAGTAGAGCACCCACTGGCCGAGGAGGAGGCTCAGCGTGAACACCCCTGCCACGGCTGCCGACCTGGGCGGATCCAGCACGCCCGCCGCGAGACAGACCAGGTAGCCGCCGAGCGCCCACGCGAAGCCGTACAACTGCTCACCGATGGCGCGCAGGGCGTGGTAGCGCTGGGGCGGCAGCGGGCGCAGGTACCAGTAGACGATCGTGCCGAAGTGCATGTGCTGCAGCACGGTGTCCCGGCCCGCGTACTGGTCCAACTCCCGTAGCCGGGAGGCGAGTACGGCCAGGACGGCATACGTGACCGCCTGGCCCTCGGAGAGGCCCGCGGTGGTGCCGGTGTGGGAGTACAGGCCGTGCCACAGGGAGGCCACCAGGACCACCTGGACGGCGAGACGGACCAGGACGGCCGTCATCCGGGGCGGTGCGTGCAGCTCGCCGAGCGGGGTGACGCGGGCGGCGCGCCAGGCGTGCAGGACGGCCATCTCAGACCGCCTCGGCATGCACGTAGGCCGCCCGCATCACGTCTTCGAGGTCGGCCTCGTCGATGGCGACGCCCGTCACCTCGTACCGTTCGATGACCGCCTTCAGCGCCTGGTGCACGGTGGGGGAGTCCGGTCCCTCCGGCCCGAAGACCACCTGCGGCCCGTCCTTCTTCAGTACGGCGATCCCGGGCAGCGCCACGACCTCGGTGTGCGCGTCGGCCAGCGTCGCCCGGACCTGCCAGGTGGAGCCGAACTTGCGGCGGATCTCGTCGAGGCTGCCGTCCAGGACGAGCCTGCCGTGGTTGATGAGGACGACCCGCTCGGCGAGCCGCTCGACCTCGGTCATGTCGTGCGTGGTCAGCAGGACCGTACGGCCGCGCTCCTCGACCTGGTGGCGCAGGAACTCCCGCACCTGTTCCTTGACCACCACGTCCATGCCGATGGTCGGCTCGTCGAGGAAGACGACCGGCGGGTCGTGCAGCAGGGCCGCGGCCAGGTCGCAGCGCACCCGTTGGCCGAGGGAGAGGTGACGGACCCGGGTGTCCCAGAACGTGGAGAGCTCCAGGA
Organism: Streptomyces sp. NPDC048420; assembly: GCF_040651535.1. Classification (NCBI taxonomy): domain Bacteria; kingdom Bacillati; phylum Actinomycetota; class Actinomycetes; order Kitasatosporales; family Streptomycetaceae; genus Streptomyces; species Streptomyces sp. NPDC048420. Next base: position 75,776 of record NZ_JBEZKG010000003.1, on the reverse strand, counting down.
TGTCGTCGAACTCCCCGAGCCGTGCCGCGTGTTCGGCTTTGGGCACCTCGTAGATGTCCCTGAGGATCGAGAACGACTCCCGTACCGGCAGGTCCCACCACAACTGGGTGCGCTGCCCGAACACCGCGCCGATGTTACGGGCGTTGCGTTCGCGATCCTCGTACGGCACCACGCCCGCCACCCGGGCCTCGCCGGAGGTGGGTGTGAGGATGCCGGTGAGCACCTTGATGGTGGTGGACTTGCCGGCGCCGTTCGGCCCGAGCAGGGCGAGGAGCTCGCCGGGCGCCACGTCGAAGGTGATGTCCGAGACGGCGTGCTTGGCGACCCGCTCCGGGTTGACCAGGGAGCGCAGGGTGCCGGCGAGGCCGGGGCGGCGGACGGTGGTGTGGAAGGTGCGGGACAGGCCGCGAACCTCGATGCTTCCGGGCACTCTGTGAACTCCCTTGTGCTGAACAAGAGTTGCGGCCGGTCGGCTTGGAGGGCCGACCGGCCGCGGGTACACCATGACCGTTGCAGAATCCCGATCACACTGGCAATGGATTAATCCACCTGTGCATTGGACTAATCGATCACCGAGGACCGACCGATCACAGGGCGAGCACCGAGAACACGAACGAGAACTCCGCCGGCTCCGCCCGCAGGTGGTACTGCGGCAGCGGGCCCGGACCGCAGGACTGCGAGCCGACTCCGTGGTGGCCGTGGTCCAGGTTCACCCACACCGTGTCACCGGCCCGCAGATCCGTCAGATGCTTCGCCGCGTCCAGCTGCTCCGTCGTCCAGCGCCGGGCCGTGAAGGAGAACTCCGGGTCGCCCTCGATCCTGAGACCGCCGAGCTCCACCCAGCGGACGTCGGCGCGCGCGCCGTTCTCCTGCGGGCGCAGATACGGCGTCTGCAGCGCGTCCACGGTCGAGTCCCAGCGCCCGACCATCGAGGCCTTGTGGGTGTCCGGGTAGGCCTCACCGGGACCGCCGCCGAACCACCGCACCTGGTCGGCCTCGGACAACCCGAGCCGGATGCCCAGCCGGGGCAGCGGCACGGTCCACTGGCCCTCGGGGTCGACGGACACCGTCAGGCGGAGCCGCGAGCCGTCCGAGGTCCAGCGGTAGACCACGCCAAGGCCCACCTCGCGGGCCGCGGGCGATACCCGGGTCCGGACGGTCAGTGCCTCCTCGCCGACCTCCACGGACGCCAGCCGGTGCCGCATCCGGTGCAGGCCCAGCGTGCGCCACAGCCCGCTGTACTGGATGCCGGAGTTCCACTCCGTGCCCTCGTCGTTGTCGGTCGTCGCCCGCCACACGTCCAGACGCGGGCTCTCGACGGCGACCCCGCCGATCTCCTTCAGCGCACCGGTACGCGCGTCGAAGGAGGCCGGACCGAGGGTGATCAGCTTCTCGCCGCGCACGGGCCGGTCGGTGGGCGCCACGGAAGGACGTACCGGCGAGGAAGCGGGGACCTGCCCCCACGCGACGACATGGTCCTTCGGTCCCCAGGCCGTGTCGGCCGCCAGCAGCGCCCGCACGGTCCACTGCGCCTCCGCGCCCTCGTGGGCGGGGGGCTCCGGCAGCTTCAGGTCCGCCGACTCGCCGGGCGCCAGGGCCGGCACCGACAGCGTGCCCGCCTCGACCGTCTCGCCGTCGACCTCGTACGACCACTCGAAGGCGAGCCCGGACAGGTCCGCGAAGTCGTACTTGTTGGTGACGCGTACGGTGCCGTCGGCGCCCTCGATGCGGACGGGCTCGATGACCTTCTTGTACTCCAGGAGCCCGGGGGAGGGCGTGCGGTCCGGGAAGATCAGGCCGTCGCAGACGAAGTTGCCGTCGTGCAGTTCCTCGCCGAAGTCGCCGCCGTAGGCGTAGCCCAGCTCAGGGTGCTTGACGCCGTGGTCGATCCACTCCCAGATGAAGCCGCCCTGGAGACGGTCGTACTTCTCGAAGAGGTCCTGGTAGTCGGCGATGCCGCCGGGGCCGTTGCCCATGGCGTGGCCGTACTCGCACTGGATGAACGGCAGCTCACGGCGGCCCAGCGTGCCACCGTCCAGCCGCTTGCCGATCTGCTCGACCTCGTCGTGGAAGGCGTACATCCGCGAGTACACGTCGGTGTCCCGGCAGTTCCAGTCGCCCTCGTAGTGGACGAGCCGCTCGGGGTCCCGGCCGTGGATCCATTCGGCCATCGCGGTCAGCCCGCGGCCGGTGCCGGCCTCGTTGCCCAGCGACCAGAAGACGATCGAGGGGTGGTTCTTGTCCCGCTCGACCATGCGGGCCGCGCGGTCCAGGAGGGCCGGGGTCCAGCGGTCGTCGTCGACGGGGTTGTCCCGCCAGTCCTGCTCGGTGAAACCGTGGGTCTCCAGGTCGCACTCGTCGATGACCCACAGGCCGTACTCGTCGCACAGGTCCAGGAAGGCCGGGTGCGGCGGGTAGTGCGAGGTGCGGACGGCGTTGATGTTGTGCCGCTTCATCAGCAGCACGTCCTCGCGCATGGTCTCCAGGTCGAGCGTGCGGCCCGTCTCCGGGTGCCACTCGTGCCGGTTGACGCCCTTGAACAGGATCGCCTTGCCGTTGACCTTGATGAGACCGTCTTCCAGGACGACCGTACGGAAGCCGATCCTGAGCGGGACCCGCTCGCCCTCGGTGACCAGCTCGCCGTCGTACAGCCGGGGGCTCTCGGCGCTCCACGGGGCCACCAGGGCGGTCACGGACTCACCGGTGGCGACATCGATGTCGAGGGCGGGCACGAGCACCCGTCCGTCGACGTCGGAGTCGACACGCAGGGTGCCCTCGCCGGTGAGGTGGTCGTAGGAGGCGTGCACGAAGAAGTCCAGGACGCTGCCCGCCGGGCGGTGCAGCAGGGTCACCTCACGGAAGATGCCCGGCAGCCACCACTGGTCCTGGTCCTCCAGGTAGGAGCCGGCCGACCACTGGTGCACACGGACCGCGAGGACGTTGCCCTTCGGCTTCAGCAGATGGCCCACGGCGAACTCGTGCGCGAGCCGGGAGCCCTTGAACTCGCCGATGTCCGTGCCGTTGAGCCAGACCCGGGCGCAGGACTCGACGCCGTCGAACCGGATGACCGCGCCCCCGTCCGAGGGCCAGTCCTCCGGCAGGTCGAAGACACGCAGGTGGTCGCCGGTCGGGTTCTCGGTGGGGACGTGCGGCGGGTCCACCGGGAAGGGATAGAGGTGGTTGGTGTAGATCGGCAGCCCGAAGGCGCCGTCACCCTGGAGGACCCAGTGCCCGGGGACCGTGACCTCGGCCCAGCCGGCGGCGTCGTATCCCTCCTCGGCGAAGGAGTCGTCCTCGGCGTCGGCGGTCGCCGACAGCCGGAAGCGCCAGGTGCCGTCGAGGGGCAGGGCCTTCGCGTCGGAGGACGCGTACCAGGCGCGGGGCGGGAGGGCCCCGCTGCCCGGGGACACGTCCTCGACGTAGTCGAAAGCGCTGGTCGTGCGGAAAGACATCGGTCTCCAGGTCCTGAGAGAGGTGTCAGCCCTTGATGCCGGTCTGCGCGATTCCCTGGACCAGCCAGCGCTGGAGGAAGAGGAACACGAACACCAGGGGCAGGATGGAAATGGCGGTGGCCATGAAGATCAGGTGGAAGTTCACGGTCTGGTTGGTCATGAAGGAGGACAGGGCGACCTGGACGGTCCAGGAGCTCGGGTCCTGGCCGATGACCAACGGCCACAGGAAGGCGTTCCAGCCGCTGATGAACGTGATCGTGGCCATCGCCGCGAAGAAGTTCAGCGAGTTGGGCACCACGATCCGCCAGTATGCGCCCCAGTATCCGAGTCCGTCCACGCGAGCCGCCTCCTCCAGCTCCTTCGGGAACCCGAGGAAGTACTGCCGGAACAGGAAGCAGGTGAAGCCGCTGAACAGGCCGGGGATGATCAGACCGCGGTAGGTGTCGATCCAGCCGAGGGACGAGACCAGCACGAAGCTGGGCACGAAGGTGACGGCGGAGGGGACCATCAGGGTCGCGAGGACGACGTAGAAGACCTTGTTGGCGTGCTTGTAGGGGATCCGGGCGAGGCCGTAGCCGGCCAGGGAGCAGATCAGCAGGGTGCCGATGGTCATGGAGACGGCGATCACCGTCGAGTTCCACATGGAGCGGGCGAAGTCCACCGTCGGGTCGTTGAACAGCTCGCTGATGTTGCCCCACTGGAAGGAGGGGAGCAGCTTCCAGTTCTCGCCGGTGATCTCCGGGTCCGTGGAGAGGGAGTTGCGGAGGATCAGGTAGAAGGGGAGCAGGAAGAGCAGGGCGGCGACGCTGACGGCGAGGTACAGGCCCGTGTTGCCGAGGACGCCTCCGCGCTTCTTGCGGCCTTCCTTGCCCACCTGAGGTGCGGTGGTGGTCACTTGGAGTCCTCCCCCCTTCCGAAGCCCATGAACTTGCCCTGGAGGAGCGTGACGGCGCAGATCAGCACCGTGAGGATGACGGCGCCCGCGCTGCCGGCGCCGTAGTCCTGGTTCTCGCCGAGGGCCGTCTTGTACAGGACCATGAGCGGGGTCTGACCCCAGGTGGCCTTGGTCGTGATGATGTTGAAGAACTCGTCGAACGCCTGGTAGGCGGCGACGAGCAGCAGCAGGATCACCGCAGTGGAGGTGGCGCGCAGCTGGGGAAGCGTGATGTACCGGAAGGTCTGCCAGCCGGGCTTGGCGCCGTCGATCGCGGCCGCCTCGTACAGCTCCGCAGGGATGTTCTGCAGCGCGGCCAGGAACAGGATCATGTAGAAGCCGGCCTGCAGCCACAGGCGTACGGTCACGATGACCAGCCAGTACCAGGGCGGGTTCGGGTCGGACAGGTAGGCGATGTTGTCGACGCCGAACCAGCCGAGCACCGTGTTCATCAGACCGAAGCGGACACCGGTGAAGATGGACATCTTCCAGATCAGCGCGGCGGCGACGTAGGACACGGCGGTCGGCAGGAAGAACACCGACCGGAAGAACGCCCGCATGAACCGCAGCCGGTGCACCAGCATCGCCAGGCCCAGGGACAGCGCCCAGGTGAGGGGCACGATGAGCGCCGCGAACACCGTGAACGTCACCAGGGAACCGGTGAAGTTGGAGTTCGTCAGCATGCTCTCGTAGTTGTCGAAGCCGACGAACTTGCTCGGCGTGACGGTGAAGCGCGCGTCGAAGAAGCTGAGCCAGATGCTCCAGAAGATCGGCACGAAGACGAAGATCGCCAGGCCGATGAGGAAAGGCCCGGTGAAGAGCCAGAAGTTGAAGGTCGGGTTGCCCCGCAGGCCCCGCCGCGGCCGGGCCTGGGGGGCCTTGGCCGGGGCGGGCTGGGTGACCCCGCGCGTGGTGGTGGTCGACATGTCGTGGATGCTCCGTCGGCCTAACCGAAGAGCTTCTTGAGCTCGGCGTTGACCTTCTTCTCCGCGGTGGCCAGCGCGGCGTTCGGGTCGCCGTTCTTACGGACGCTGTTGGCGAACGCGTCGGTCACGGCGGTGATCATCGCCTGGGTCCAGCCGATGTTGTCGAAGTGCCCGAACTCGTTGAAGAGCTTGACGCCCTCGGCCGGCAGACCCGTCTTGAGCTTGGTGGCGGACTGCGCGATGGAGGTGCGCGGCGGGATGTGGAAGCCGTACGAGGTGGCCCAGTCCTCCTGGTACTCCTTCTGGTCGATCCACAGCCACTTCACGTACTCCTTGGCCGCGTCGACGTTCTTGCCCTTGGCGTTGACGAACATCGACCATCCGCCGTTGTAGACCGACTGCTTGCCGTTGTCGCCGACCTTGGGGAAGGGGAAGACACCGAGGTCGTCGCCGAGCGCCTTCTGCATGGCGGGCATCGCCCACATGCCGCAGAACTGGATGGCGCACAGGCCCTGGTTGATCGCGGACGGGTCCCAGTAGTCGGCCGGGGCGTCGAGGAGCAGGTTGCCGCTGGTGAACAGCTGGCGGAGCTGCTTCATGCCGGCGACGACCGCGTCCGTGTGGAAGGCGGGCTTGTTGTCGGGGGTGAGGGTGTCGGCACCGGCCGACCAGATGAGCGGGTTGATGGCCGGGGTGAGGTCGTTGCCGAGGAAGAGGCCCTTGACCTTGTTGGTCGTGAGCTTCTCCGCCGCCTCGAGCAGCTCGTCGAGGGTGGTCGGCACGTCGACCTTGGCCGCCTCCAGCATCGACTTCCGGTAGAAGAAGAACTGCGGGTCGTCGATCATGCGGACGCCGTATATCTTCCCGTCCACCGTGTGCGACTTGATGTCGGCCGGATTGAAGTCGTCCTTGACCGGGGCGATGATGTCGGTCAGGTCCGCGACCTGGCCGCTCTTGACCATCTGGATCTGCGGGTGGAACTCGAAGACGTCGGGCGCGTTCTTGGTGAGCAGGGATGCGAAGAGCTTCGCCTCGAAGTTGTTGCCCGTGATCCAGTTGGTGGTCACGTTGGCCTTCTTGTACGCCTTCGCGTACCGCTTGATGGCCTGCTCCGTGCCCGCCTCGCCGTAAGCGTGGAAGAACTGGACGAGCCCGTCGCCCGATCCGCCGCTCCGGCCCGTGTTGCTGCCGCACGCGGCCAGCCCGCCGGCGGCGGCCAGGCCCATCGCGGCTCGCAGAACGTTTCGACGGTCCCAGTTGTTGCTGCTCATTGCCGACATGCTGACGTCCTTGTCTCGAATACGGCTGCGGCTCTGCGCCATGGCTCTGCGGCTCAGTGCCAGGTGGCTCAAATGGTCCTGCGGTGCGGGACGTTAACCTTCGGCTAAGCCTTCGGCAAGGGGTTGGACGAAGTCTGCTCGAAGCGTTGTGCGACGTTCGGGATACCGGACGCCTCGGGTCGCGGGCCGCCGCACCAGCGGCCCGCAACCCCCTTGCAGGTGTTACGTGGTACTGCTCGACCAGGCCTGGTTGGTCCCGCCGTTGCAGGTCCACAGGCCGACCTTGCTGCCGTCGGCCGTCGCCTGTCCGCCGACGTCCAGGCACTTGCCGGACGCTTCGCTGACGACTTGGCCGTTGGCGTTCAGCAGCCATTGCTGACTGCCGTCACGGGTGGGCTCAGGGCTCGTGGTGAGACCCGAACTCCCCGCCGTCAGATAGCCGTTCACGCCCTTCAGACGGCCCTTCGCGTCGTACGACCACACCTGCTCGGTTCCTCCCGTGCAGCTGGTGATCGCCGCGCCGGAGGCGTCCGCGGTCAGGCACTTGCCGGACTGCTTGCCCGCCAGCGCGCCCGTGACCGCCGAAGGCGCGGAGTGGCCCTCCTGGTCCAGGACGTACGTCGTGATGGACCGGGCGGGCAGAGACGCGGAGACCGCGCCCTGACGGACCGCCGGCTTGGTCACGTTCGCCCAGCTCTCGGTCGCCGAGGTCCGCACCGCCTTGCTCGCGCGAACCGGTGTCCTGCTGTTGAAGTGCAGGTCCAGCGCGGTGTCGGTGGTGTTGTGGTTGTTGACCACGACGACCCACTTGCCGTGGTCGTCGTACGTCGACACCTCTACGCCGGCCGGCACGCCGGTCACGTTGTGCGCGACCGAGCCCGGCCGGACGAACTTGCTGTACTGGCCGAGCGCGTAGTAGCGCTTGGTGTAGTACAGGGTCTGGTTGCCGTTGGTGGCGTAGTTCGGGTCGTAGTAGATCAGGCCGTCGTTCCAGCCCTCGGAGTTCTTCGCGAGGGGGTCGGAGCCGATCATCTCCGACAGGGCGACCCACCACTGGAACGCCGAGTCGTGCGCGGTCGCGAAGTCCTTGTAGATGATCCGGGAGAGGTTCAGACCACCGTCGATCGTGGGGTCGTACTCCTGCGCCCAGCCCGTGCCGCCGTTGCCGAAGCAGCAGATCTCCGTGGACCAGGACTGCTTGCCGACCGACTTCGACGTCTCGTAGATCTTCGCCCGCTGGTCGTCGCCCGGGTTGTTGTACGTGTGGTGGGCGAGCTTGTCGACGTACTGGGCGGTGTCCGGCTGCGAGATCCACTGCGGGACCTCGGTGTTGAAGTTCACCGTGCTGCTGGACTCGTCCGCGATGATGCCCGTCCTCTGGTGCCGGGCCTGCTGCTCGGCGCCCAACGCCCGCACGATGTCGTCGCGTTGGTCGACCGGCACCAGCATGCCTTCCTGGCCGCAGCTGTCGAAGCTGTTGGTCGGCTCGTTGAAGGGGCTGATGTAGTCGAACCGGACACCCTGCTTGGCGAAGTGGGCGGTGACGTCCGCGACGTACTTCGCGAAGTCCTGGGTGTTCTCCGCCTTCAGGTAGCCGCCGCAGCTCTTGGCGTTGGTCTTCCACTGCGCGGGCGCGCTGTTGACGAAGGCGATGAGGTCCTTCACGCCGTACTTGGCGGCCGCGTACAGGAACGTACGACCGGCCTTGTCCTTGCTCCAGTCGTACGACCCGTCGTCGGTCAGGAAGTCCTCGGGGGCGCGCGGCGCGTAGGTCACGCCGGTGCCGCCACCGCCGATGTTGTAGCGGTAACTGCTCAGCGCCAGGCCGTCCTTGGAGAACAGCAGCTTGGCGACCTTCGCCTGGACCTTCGGGTCGAAGTTCTTCAGGTCATTGACCCACCAGGCGCCCGAGGCGCCGATGTTGTCGATGGTCTGGGCGGCGTGCGGGGACACCTCGGCCACCGTGGGGGTGGCGGCCGAGGCGGGCGGGGCGGATATCAGGGGTCCCGCGACAGCGAACGCGGCTGCGGCTGTCAGCAGGGCTGATCTCCTGCGGTGGTGGTGAGACACGTGCATCCCTTCCGTCGTCATGAAGGTGGTGCGGTACGGCTCCTAGCGGGGGTTGTGCGTCTTCGTCCTTGCCGGGGTGGTGCGCTTTGTTGCGGACCTCTGCCCGACCGACTGGAGCGCCCCTTCGAGTGCGAACGTCGCCGCGCCCAGGCACGCCGGGTCCGTCGGGATCGGGGAGAGGACGATCTCGGTGGCGGCCATCGGCCGGGGCAGCGCGTGCCGGGCGACGGCCTCGCGCACCTCCGCGACCAGGGGCTCGCCGAGGGCGGCCGCGACCCAGCTGCTGAGCACGACCACCTCGGGGTTGAACAGGTTGACCAGGTGCGCGATGGAGGCGCCGAGGTAGCGGGAGGTGTGCCGGACGACCTCGACCGCCACCGGGTCCCCGGTGAGCATCCCCCGGGCCAGCGCGGTGATCGTCGCCGTCTGGTCGCCCGGGTGCAGGAGCTCGCTGTCGGGGCTCAGCTCCCGCAGGTTCAGCATGATCCCGGGCGCGCCGACGTACGTCTCCACACAGCCGTGGTTGCCGCAGCGGCACAGGCGTCCGTCCAGGACGATCGTGTTGTGGCCCCATTCGCCGGCGCTGTTGGAGACACCGCGGTGCAGCGCGCCGCCCAGGACGAGCCCGGCGCCCACACCGGTGCCGAGGGTGACCACCACCGCGTTCCCGCGCCCACGCGCGGCCCCGAACCACAGTTCGGCCACGGCGACGGCCCGCAGCGGGTTGTCCAGGTAGAGCGGGTAGGCGATGTACTCGGAGAGCAGGTCGAGAAGCGGCACGTCGTGCCAGTCCCAGTTGGGGGCGTACTCCGAGATGCCGGTCGCGCGGTCCACCTGGCCCGGGACGCTCACGCCGACGCCGAGCACCCGGGCGCCCTCGATCCCGGCCTGCGCGACCACCGAGCCGACGGCGGCGGCGACATGGCCGACCACCTGCTCGGGGAGGCTCTCGCCGGGGCGGACGTCCTCCTCGGCGCGGGCCAGGACGTTCAGCGCCAGGTCGAACAGCTCGACATGGACGTACGTCTCCGCGATGTCGACCCCGATCAACGCGCCCCCCGACGCGTTGACGGCCACGAGTCCCCGGGGCCGGCCGCCGGCCGACTCCTCGAACCCGACCTCCGTGATCATGCGGAGGTCGAGCAGCTCGCCCACGAGCGTGGCGACGGTGGCCAGGCTCAGCCCGGTGGCCGCCGCCAGCTCCTGCCGGGAAGTGGGCGACTCGGCGATGATCTGGCGCAACACCTCGTAGCGGTTCGCGGTGCGGATGTCGCGTGATGTGCGCTTCATCGGTGCCGACCCCCATCCCTTCAGCTCATGCCGGGACGTCAGTGGCACCGGCGCGGCGCAAGGCTATGGGCAGCGGGGGACTTTGTACAAGGGGTTAGGAAAGGGGTTTTATGAAGTCAGTCGGCGAGTACGCTCCGGACGAACGCGTTGGCGAATTTTGCCTCGGGGTCCAGCTCACGCGCCAGCTTCCGGAAGTCACCGAGCCGCGGGTAGCGCTCGCGCAGCACCTCCGTGGGCGTGGTGAAGACCTTCCCCCAGTGCGGCCGCGCGTCGAAGGGGTCCAGCGCCTCCTCCAGCCGGCGCACCGCCGGAAGCACGGCCGCCGTGTCCTCGATCCAGGTGAAGTGCAGCGCCACGGTGTCCCGTCCGTAGGCGGGGCTCAGCCACTGCTCGTCGGCGGTCATGGTCCGCACCTCGCAGATCTGGAGCACCCCGGCGACCGTCTCCCGGACCGCGTCCACCGCGTGCAGCGCCTCGACGGCGTACTCGCGCGGCAGTAGGTACTCCGACTGCAACTCCGCCCCGCTGCTCGGCGTGAACTCGGCCCGGAAATGGGGGAGTCGGTCATGCCAAGGCCCCGCCACCCCGAACTGCTCGGTGCAGTTGACCGCGGGCATCCCCGGCACCGGGTGCAGCTTCTCGGTGGCGGGCGTGGCCCACGGGAAGTCGGCGAGCGGCTGGTCCGTCCGCCGCTTGACCCACACCTGCCTGAAGCCCGGCTCGCGCCAGTCGGTGAACAGGCTGACGCTGTACGCCGCCGACATGATCGCCTCGAAGGACGTCAAGTCCAGCCCGGCGAGGGGGAGTTCGGTGAAGACGTACTGTTCCACGTCGAAGGACGGGACGAGGTCCAGGGTGAGCGCGGTGACGACACCCAGGGCGCCCAGTGAGGTGACCGCGCCGCCGAACCGGGGGTCGCCCCGGCCGATCGTCAGCGCGGAACCGTCCGCCGTGATCAGCTCCACCTCCCGTACGACCGACGCCAGCGTGCCGTTGCCGACCCCCGAGCCGTGGGTGCCGGTCGCGACCGAGCCGGCCACCGAAATGTGCGGCAGCGAAGCCATGTTGGGCAGTGCGAGGCCGTGGGCGTACACCGCGCGGGCGAGTTCGGCGTAGCGGACGCCGCCCGAGACCCGTACCGTACGGGCTTCGCTGTCCACGTCGATCACCGGCGGCAGGTCCGCGATCGACAGCAGGACACCCTCGGCGCCCGGCTCGGCGATCTCGTTGAAGGAGTGCCCGCTGCCCAGCACCCGCACCCGCGCGCTGTCGGCGACCAGGGCTGCGACCCCGTCGAGCGAGTACGGGCGTTGCAGTTCCTTGGCGGAGTAGGTGATGTTCCCCGCCCAGTTGGTGATCTTCTCGGACATGTCCGTCGTTCCTTCCGGGGTGCACGTATGCGTTGACCCTCTCATTTCCTGACACATAACGTAGAGAGCGTTTTCTGCAACTCTGGAGGGTCCCCCTTGACCGAGCGACCCCGGGCGCTGTTCGCCATGACCGCCGAGAACGTGCCGCTCGTCTTCCCGCCCGAGGTACTGGCCCGCCTCCGGGCCGTCGTGGACATCGATCCCGCGGTCGTGGCCGAGGACCTCACCGACCCGCGGCTCGCGGACGTCCTGGCCCGCACCGAGATCCTCGTGACCGGCTGGGGCTGCCCCCGCCTGGACGCGGCCGTCCTCGACGCGGCCCCGAAACTCCGGGCCGTCCTGCACTCGGCCGGCTCGGTCAAGGGCTTCGCCACCCCGGAGGTCTGGCGGCGCGGCATCGCCGTCTCCTCGGCCGCCGAGGCCAACGCCCTGCCCGTCGCCGAGTACACGCTCGCCATGATCCTGCTCGCCGGCAAGGACGTCTTCGTGCGCCGGGAGCGGATGCGGACCGAGCGGGCGTACCCCGGCTGGGGGATCGTGCCGGGCCTGGGCAACCACGGTCGGCGGGTCGGGGTGATCGGGGCGTCACGGATCGGGCGCAAGGTGATCGAGCTGCTGCGGCCGTTCGACCTGGCGGTGACCCTGACCGACCCGTACGTCGACGAGGCGGGGGCCTTGGAGCTGGGCGTCCCCCTGGCGGAGTTGGACGATCTCCTGCGCACCTCCGAGATCGTGACGGTCCATGCTCCGGAGACCCCCGAGACCCGGCACCTGATCGGCCGCCGTGAGCTGGCCCTGATGCCGGACGGGGCGGTCCTGATCAACACCGCCCGCGGGAGCCTCGTCGACACCGACGCCCTGGTCGAGGAGCTGCGCACCGGGCGGCTCAGCGCGATCCTCGATGTGACCGACCCCGAGCCCCTGCCCGCCGACTCGCCCCTCCACGACCTCCCGAACGCCTTCGTCACCCCGCACCTCGCGGGATCGCAGGGCAACGAGCTGGCCCGGCTGGGGCTGGCCGTCGTGGGGGAGGCGGAGCGGGTGGCGGCCGGGGAAACGGTGGTGCATCAGGTGGCGTTCGCGGCGCTGGCGCACGGGGCCTGACCTGGGGGTAGCCTCCCTGGACATGACGCCCGAACCCGTCCCCGCCGTCCTGCCCGAGACCGACCTCACCCGTCATCGCCGGCTCCGCGAGCAGGGCAGCCGCGACCGGGCGGACCTGGAGGCGATCCTCGACGCGGGCTTCGTGTGTCATCTCGGGGTCGTGGTCGAGGGGCGGCCGGTGGTCGTGCCGACGGTGTACGGCAGGGACGAACGCCTGCTCTATCTGCACGGCTCGGTGGCCAGCCGCAGTCTCGTGGGCGGTACGCCCGTCTGTGTCACCGTCACCCACGTCGACGGACTGGTGCTCGCCCGGTCCGTCTTCGAGCACGGAGTCAACTACCGCAGCGCCATGATCCACGGCACGACCCGCAAGGTGACCGACCCGGCGGAGAAACTGGCGGGACTGCGCCGGCTCACCGAACACGCGACCCCCGGGCAGTGGTCGTACGCCAGGCAGCCGAGCCGCAAGGAACTCGCCGCCACCACCCTGCTGGCCCTGCCCCTCGACGAGGCCTCCGTCAAGATCCGCACCGGCGCGCCCGACGACGGGGACGGCCCCGACGCCGAGCTGGGGCTGTGGGCCGGTGTGCTGCCGCTCACATCGGTGTGGGGCGCGCCCGTGCCCGACCCGATACTGCCTCCGAAAACACCCGTACCGCCCCATATCGGCCGCCGTGCGGGGACCCGGCACGGGTGATGTCCGAGCGAGGGCATACCGTGAGGAGTCGTACGTCCGAACCGGGAGGAGACAACGGGATGGGCAGCCGTACCGCGCTGGTCGAGGATCTGATGGAGCGGTTCCCGCAGGTTCCGCGGGAAGCCGTCTTCAAGGAGGACCTGCTGCGCGGTGGCGTGGCCTTCGACCCGTCCGCCCTCAGCGACAACGAGTCCGGTGAGGTGAAGCCGAAGTCGTACTTCATCTTCTCCTTCGACCACGGCACCCTGCCCGAGCTCGGCGAGGCCGCGCTGCGCCGCCCACCGGAGGAGATCATCCTCACCGGCGGACCGTACGACCTGCGCAGGACCGTCGTCTCGGTGCGGGTGAACCCGGCCTCGCCGTACCGCGTCGCCGCCGACGACGAGGGCGTCCTCGGGCTCTACCTCGACGGGAAGCGGATCTCCGACGTGGGCGTGCCGCCGATGCCGGAGTACTACCGGCACAAGCTCTCCAACGGGAAGTCCGTGATGGAGGTCGCCCCCACCATCCAGTGGGGCTACCTGATCTATCTGACCGTCTTCCGGGTCTGCCAGTACTTCGGCGCCAAGGAGGAGTGCCAGTACTGCGACATCAACCACAACTGGCGCCAGCACAAGGCGGCCGGGCGGCCGTACACCGGGGTCAAGGACGTGGACGAGGTCCTCGAAGCCCTGGAGATCATCGACCGGTACGACACCGCGAAGACGTCCACGGCCTACACGCTCACCGGCGGCGCGATCACCTCGAAGCTCCAGGGCCGTGACGAGGCCGACTTCTACGGTCTCTACGCCAAGGCCATCGAGGAGCACTTCCCGGGCCGCTGGATCGGCAAGGTCGTCGCGCAGGCGCTGCCGAAGGACGACGTGCAGCGGTTCAAGGACTACGGCGTGCAGATCTACCACCCCAACTACGAGGTGTGGGACGAATACCTCTTCAAGATGTACTGCCCGGGCAAGGAGCGGTACGTCGGCCGGGACGAGTGGCACAAGCGGATCCTGGACTCGGCCGAGGTGTTCGGGGCGCGCAACGTGATCCCCAACTTCGTGGCGGGCGTGGAGATGGCCGAGCCGTTCGGCTTCAAGACGGTCGACGAGGCCATCGCGTCCACGACGGAGGGGCTGCGCTTCTTCATGTCGAACGGAATCACGCCCCGCTTCACGACCTGGTGCCCCGAGCCGACCACCCCGCTCGGCAAGGCCAACCCGCAGGGCGCGCCGCTGGAGTACCACATCCGGCTGCTCCAGGCCTATCGCCAGACCATGGAGGACTTCGGGCTGTCCTCCCCGCCCGGATACGGCCCACCCGGACCCGGCCGCGCGGTGTTCTCGGTGAGCTCCTTCATGGACAGCCTTCCGGCGGCTCCGGAACCGGTGCAGGTCTGACGGCTGTCGCGCAGGGCGTCACCCGACGTCGAGCGCCGCGAGAAGCGCGGTGACCCGGCGGCCCGGAAGGAAGGTCCACTTCGGGATCGCGGCCAGCTTGGCGACGACCGTGGCCATCCAGTCCGGGTCGCCGAGCAGGCGGACCGCCTTCGCCTCGGAGACCTTCCGGAACAGGTCGCTCAGCAGGTACAGCTGCATGTAGTCGTAGGGGCGCTCGTGGTGGGTGTAGACGACTGACCAGCCCTCGTACGGATGCCGGACGTAGGCCCCGACGGTGCACGCCTTGGGTCCGGCCTCCATGTGGCTGCCGCCCAGTGCGTTGAGGACGCCCATGGTGCGGGTGGTGTGCCAGGTCCGGGTGGAGCCGGACACTCCCACGCTGACGACCCTGGCCCACGGGACCGCCGAGACCGGCTCGGACGCTTCGCGCTCGTGGTGCTCCATGCCGTCCCGCGTGAGCACCACGCACGAGCCCTCGTCGCGTTTCGGGTCGCCGATGACCCAGCGGTCCCCGACCAGTTCCAGCGGTCCCAGGAGCTGCGACATGATCCCCCTCCGGTCGTGCGTCATCTCGGCCTGCCGGACTCAATTCTCTGTGACGGCTGGTTCCTGTGAGGCTGGATTGATACGTTCCCGCTTCCGGTCCGTATAAGAGGGTGTAACTCCGTGCGGTGATGATGCCGTGGGTACTGGACCGAACCCTCGGTAACCGATTTGAATAGCCTGCTTGTCAGTTGTGTGGGAGACGTGAAAGGCTCCTGTCCTGCCGCGAGGTTCCCCCCAACTCCTTTGCCAGTATGGCGAGTTGACCTCGCTTTGGATGCAGGAGACCCATGCCCGACCTGCCGACCCCCCAGGACGCCACCGAGGCCGCTCTGTTCTCCGAGTGCTGGGATGCCGTGCTGTCGTACGCCGATCTGTGCACGGCCGGCTCCACCGCCGCCACCGAACTGGCCACGGAGGCCTTCTCCCTCGGGATGCGCGAGGTCCGAGAAGCGGAGGCGACCGTCCGCGGCGCCGGCCGGCGTCCGGTCCGACTGCCCCGAATACCCCTGCTGCTGACCGCCGTTCGCACCACGGCGGCGGACTGGGAGACGCGGGGTCTGGGCCACCGGCTCGACCCCGACCTGCGGCTGTGGCTCAACTCCGACAAGGCCTTGCGCTACACCGGCCCGCCGCTCCAGCGCCCGATCGCGCTGCGCGGACTGCGCGACCTCCAGGCGGCGGACGCCGAACTGCTGTGGCTGGCCGAGGTGGAGGCGCTGCCGCTGCCCGTGCTGGCCCGTCGGCTCGGCCTCGACCCGGCCACCGTGGGCGACGAACTCGCCCAGGTGCGTGGCCTGTTCAGGGACCGCAGTCACCGCAACCATCTCGACTCGCCGATGGACGCACAGTGCCGCAGCTACGCCCGGCTGCTGGACGCGGTCACCCGGTCCACCGCGGGTGAGACCCCGGGCGACCTCTCCCGGCACCTCGCGCGCTGCCAGCAGTGCGCGGAGGCGGCCGCCTGTCTGAGGCTGCACGGCGGTGGGCTGCCCGCGGCCCTCGCCGGTGGGGTCATCGGCTGGGGTGGACTCGCCTATCTGGAGCGCCGCCGCCGGGCGGCCGAGGTGCGGCTCGGTGCCGGGCGTCCGGCGGCCCTGGAGGGCGGGCCGCCCGACCCCGGCGCGAACAAGGCGAAGGTCGTGCGCAGCGGACTGCTCGTCGCGGCCGTCCTCGTCTCCCTGCTCGCCCTCGCCGTCTCGATGATGCCGGGCGACGACATGGACAACGGCGCCCAGGGGCCCGGCGCCGGCACCACCACCGCGGAGGGGCTGCCGGTGGCCAACCCCAGCTCGTCGATCCCCGCCGCCACCTCTCGGGCGCCCGGTTCCGCGAAGCCCTCGCAGGCCGCCGGCGCGAACCCGTCCGAGTCCACGGGGGCGAAGAACTCCGACCCGGAACCCCAGGGCACCTCCTCCGCGGGCGCCGAGGAACCGGAGCCGAGCGCGAGCCCCGCGCCGTCATGCCTGGTCGAGTACAGCCTCGTCAACCAGTGGCCCGACGGCTTCCAGGCCGCCGTCACCGTCACCACCACCGAGGCCCTCAGCGACTGGAAGGTCACCTGGTCCTTCAAGGACGGCCAGAAGGTGACGCAGATGTGGGACGGGAGCTTCACCCAGAGCGGCGCGAAAGTCACCGCGACCGCCGCCGACTACAACAAGTCGGTCCCCGCGGATGGTTCGCTCTCCCTCGGCTTCCTCGCCTCCTGGCAGGGCAGGAACGCGCCGGCGTACGACTTCTCGCTCAACGGACACGCCTGCGCCAAGTCCTGACTTGGCGTGAACTCTGGCCCTCCGCTTCGAATTTGGTTAGCCTTGCCTAAGTTTCCCCTGTGGGGGTCTGAGCGCTGCTGATCCGGTCCGGGGGGATGGGTGACAGAAGCAAGCCTGCCCGGGCGAGGCGTCCTGTGGGGCGCGGTCGCCGGCCAACGCCGGGACGTCGTGCTCGGTTCGCTCCTCGGCATGGGGCACCAGGCGGGCGAGGCCCTGGTGCCGGTCGTCATCGGCCTGGCCGTCGAACGGGGCGTGGTCGACGGCGACGCCGGCGGACTGCTGCTCTGGCTCGGCGTCCTGGCCGTCGTCTACGTCGGTCTCTCCTTCAGCTGGCGTGGCAGCGCCCGCGCCGGTGAACGCGCCTCCGTCGTCGCCGCGCACCACCTCAGAGCCCGGTTGGTGGCCCGCCTCCTCGCGCCCGAAGGCGGCGCCGAGGAGGGCCGGTTGCACGGAGAGCTGGCCAACACCGCCACCGAGGACGCCCGTCGGGTCGGTGCCGTCGCCATGGCGGTCATCGTCGCCGTCGCCTCCGCCGCGGGCCTCGTCGTCGCCGCGGTGGCGCTGCTGCGGATGTCGTTGCCGCTCGGGCTGGTCGTCCTGCTCGGCACTCCGCTGCTGCTGTGGCTGGGGCACCTGCTGAGCAAGCCCCTGGAGCAACGCAGCGCCACCGAGCAGGAACGTGCGGCGCGGGCCTCGGGGGTCGCGGCCGACCTCGTGGCCGGACTGCGGGTCCTCAAGGGTCTCGGAGCGGAGTCGGCGGCCACCGCGCGCTACCGGGCCACAAGTCGCTCGTCCCTGACCGCGACACTGCGCGCCGCCCGCGCCGAGGCCTGGCAGAACGGCCTCCTGACCGTCCTCACCGGCGTGTTCCTCGCCCTGGTCGCCCTCGTCGGCGGCCGCCTCGCCGCCCACGGCGACATCGGCCTCGGCCAACTCGTGTCCTCCGTCGCACTGGCCCTGTACGTCATCGGCCCGCTCTCCGAATTCTCCTGGGTGAACGCGGAGTTGGCGCAGGGACGGGCGTCGGCGGCGCGGATCGCGGAGATCCTGGAGACTTCGCCTGAAGTGGTGGCTGGTGCGGAGCCGCTCGGAGGTCGCATCGAGGGACGGCTGCGGTTGCTCGGTCTCTCCTACGGTCCCCTCCGCGCCGTCGACCTCGACATCGCCCCCGGTGAGACGGTCGGCGTCGTCACCACCGATCCCGGTGCCGCGTCGGCGCTCCTCCACTGCCTGAGCCGTCGGGTCGACCCGGACGAGGGGGTGGTGGAACTGGACGGGGTGCCGTTGCCGAGGCTGAGCCTCGACGAAGTTCGCGGGGCCGTCCTGGTCGCCGAACACGACACGGACCTGTTCGAAGGGACGGTCCTGGAGAACATCACCGCGGCGGCGGCCTCCGGAACAGCGTCCGCCGTCGCCGTCACCGCCGCGATCACCGCCTCCGGCACCGACGAAGTGCTGCGGGCCCTTCCGGACGGCGCGCACAGCCCTGTCACCGCGCGCGGCCGCTCCCTCTCCGGAGGTCAGCGGCAACGGGTCGCGCTGGCACGGGCGTTGGCCGCCGACGCACCTGTGCTTGTCCTGCACGAGCCGACCACGGCCGTCGACAGTGTCACCGAGGTACGGACAGCTGCCGGGATCACGGACCTGCGCAGGACGCGCACCACGCTCCTGGTGACCAACAGCCCGGCCCTGCTCGCGGTGACCGACCGGGTCGTCCTCCTCGACGGCGGCCGACTCGCCGCACAGGGCCACCACGACCGCCTCGTCCACGAGCACCCGACCTACCGCGCGGCGGTCCTCACATGACGGACACCCACGACGACGGCCGCGACGACGACCGCCCCGCGCCCGACGCCCACCCTGCCTCCATCAGGCCGGAGCTCCGGCCCCATCCTGCCTCGACCGGCCGGGCCCCTCAGCACGGCCCCGACGACACCGCGGAGGCTGAGTCCTGCCCCGACGGCGATGCTCCGGGCCTCTTGGGCGGTCCCGGCGACACCGCCTCGGGAAACGAGCTCCACCCCGGCCGCGATGCCCCAGCCTCCCAACCCGCCCCCGCCCCCGCCCCCGCCCCCACTGCCCAGCCCCCTCACCTCCTCCCCACAGCCACCCCGCCCCGCACCCGTGCCGCGGTGGCCGAACTCCTGCGCCCCCACCGGGTACTGGCCCTCACCGCCTTCGCCGTCATGGTCGGTGCCACAGCCGTGAGTCTGCTCGTGCAGCCGCTGCTCGGGCGGATCGTCGACCTGGCCGCCGAGCGCGGATCCGTGGACGCCATCACCGCCACCGCGGCCCTCCTCGTGGCCGTCGCCGTCGCCCAGGGGCTCACCACCGGACTCGGGCTCTCCCTGATCTCCCGGCTCGGCGAGACGACCCTGGCCCGGCTGCGGGAGCGGTTCGTAGAGCGGGCCCTCGGGCTCCCACTGGAGCGGGTCGAGAAGGCCGGTGCCGGTGACCTGACCGCTCGGGTCACCGCCGACGTGTCCCTCATCGCCGACGCGGTCCGAAGTGCCCTTCCCGAACTGGCCCGTTCGCTCCTGACCATCGTCCTCACCCTGGGCGCACTCGCGCTGCTGGACTGGCGGTTCCTGCTCGCCGCCCTGCTGGCCGTACCGGTACAGGTGCTCACCGCCCGCTGGTACGTGGCCCGGGCCGTGCCGCTCTACGCCGACCAGCGTGTGGCCGCCGGTGCCCAGCAGCAGCAACTGCTCGACACCATCGGCGGCACCGCCACGATCCGGGCGTTCCGGCTGGAGCGCGAGCACACCGAGCGGGTCACCGAACGCTCCTGGTCCGTCGTCGAGTTGACCCTGCGCGGACTCCGGCTGGTTCTCGGCTTCTACAGCCGCCTGCACATTGCCGAGTACCTCGGCCTCGCCGCCGTACTGACCACCGGCTACTGGCTGGTCCGCCAGGGCTCGGCGTCCATCGGCACGGCGACCGCCGCCGCCCTGTACTTCCACAGCCTCTTCGGCCCGGTCAACGCGGCCCTCGCCCTCCTCGACGACGCCCAGTCGGCCACCGCGAGCCTCGCCCGCCTCGTCGGCGTCACCGACCAACCGGCGCCCGCACAGGGGCAGTTCGTGGCACGCAGTGCAACGGAAGTCACCGTTCGTGGCCTGAGCCACGCCTACCGGCCCGGCCATCCCGTCCTGCACGACCTCGACCTGACGATCCGGCACGGCGAGCGAGTCGCCCTGGTCGGCGCCAGCGGGGCCGGCAAGACGACCCTGGCCCGTCTGATCGCCGGCATCCAGGAGCCCACCTCGGGCACCGTCCTGGTCGGCGGTCTGCCCCCGGACGGCAACTCGGGCGCCATCGCCCTGATCACCCAGGAGACCCACGTCTTCGCGGGCCCCCTCGCCGACGACCTGCGCCTGGCCCGCCCGGACGCCACCGACGACGAACTGCGCGCCGCGCTCGACACCGTGGAGGCCCTCAGCTGGGCCGAGGCCCTGCCCGACGGACTCGACACGGTCGTAGGGGACGGCGGGCACCGCCTCGACGGAGCCCGCACACAGTCCCTCGCCCTCGCCCGGCTGATCCTGGCCGACCCCGCCCTCGTCGTCCTCGACGAGGCCACCGCCGAAGCGGGGAGCGCGGGCGCCCGCGCGCTGGAGAAGGCGGTCGCCCGGGCCGTGGACGGCCGCACCGCACTGATCGTCGCCCACCGCCTCAGCCAGGCGGCGGTCGCCGACCGGATCGTCGTCATGGACGGCGGCCGGATCGTCGAGTCCGGTACCCACGACGAACTCCGGGCCGCCGGGGGCCCCTACGCAACCCTCTGGGAGGCGTGGTCGGACACCCGGGGCGACGGCCCGTGACCCCCGCTCTCGCACGCACCTCCGTACCTCCGAAGCACGCACCTCCGTACCTCCGAACCACGCACCTCCGAACCTCCGAACCACGCACCTCCGTACCCCGAATCCCGAAGGACCGCCGATGTTCCGCTCCCGCAGAGCCGCCCGTCACACCGCGGCGCTCGCCTCCACCCTTCTGCTCCTCGCCGCCGCCACGGCCTGCGGCGACGACTCGGACTCCGACAGCTCGAACGCCGGCGCGGAGACGAGCTCCTCCGGAGACTCCGCCTTCCCGGTCACCATCGCCCACAAGTGGGGCAGTACGACCGTCAAGACCGAGCCGAAGCGGATCGTCACCGTCGGCCTCACCGACCAGGACTCCGTCCTCGCCCTCGGCAAGGTCCCCGTCGGCACCACGGAGTGGCTCGGCGGCTACAAGGGCGCCATCGGCCCCTGGGCCGCGGACAAGCTCGGCTCGGCCGCCGCCCCGACCGTCCTCAAGGACACCGGCACCGGCCCGCAGATCGAGAAGATCGCCGCGCTCAGGCCCGACCTGATCCTCGCGGTGTACGGCGGACTCACCAAGGAGCAGTACGAGTCGCTGTCCAAGTTCGCCCCCGTGGTCGCCCAGCCCAAGGAGTACAACGACTACGGCGTCCCGTGGCAGCAGCAGACCGAGATCATCGGCACGGCCCTCGGCGAGTCCGAGGAGGCCACGAAGGTGGTCAAGGAGACCCAGGACCAGATCCAGGCGGCCGTCACCCAACACCCGGAGTTCAAGGGCGAGTCGGCGGTGATGGCGACGCCGTACGAGGGCATCTTCGTCTTCGGCAGCCAGGACCCGCGCTCGCACCTGCTGACCGACCTCGGCTTCACCCTGCCCAAGGACCTCGACAAGGTCATCGGCGACCAGTTCGGCGCCAACATCAGCAAGGAGCGCACCGACCTGCTCGACCAGGACGCCCTCGTCTGGCAGGTCGGCGACGTCACCAAGGACGCCGACAAGCTGCACAAGGACGCCTCCTACAAGGACCTGAACGTCGTCAAGCAGGGCCGCGAGGTCTACGTCCCCGAGACCAGCGACTACGGCAACGCCCTGTCGATGAGCGACGTGCTCAGCCTCCGGTACGTCATCGAGCGCCTGGTGCCGCAGCTGTCGGCGGCGGTCGACGGCAAGGCGGACACGAAGGTGGAGCAGCCGGCGTCCTGAACCGTGCCGTGGGAAAGGGGGCCGGTGGCAACACCGGCCCCCTTTCTACGTGTTCAGCTGTCCATGCTCTCCGCGAGGCTCCGCGGACGCATGTCGGTCCAGTGGGTCTCCACGTGCTCCAGGCAGGACTGCCGGGAGGCGGGGCCGTGGACCGTGCGCCAGCCGGCCGGCACGTCCACGAAGTCCGGCCACAGGCTGTGCTGGTTCTCGTCGTTGACGAGCACCAGGTAGACGCCCTCGGGGTCCTCGAACGGGTTGCTCATACGGTTCCTTCCCTCGTTTCCTCACGGGCCGCCGCGACGAGCCCCTCCAGCGCCCTGAACCAGGCCTCGGCCAGATCCCGGACGGTCTCGCGGGTCAGCAGTCCTTCCAGATACGCCCAGTGGGCGGAGAGCACAGGACCGTCGGCCCGGTCCTCGGTGACCACGTTGATCTCCAGCGCGTGCCCCTCGCGCATCGCGCCCTCCGGGCCGATGTCGGCCACGTCCTCCTCGGGCGCGTACGACCAGTCCGTCTCCTCCGGGATCCCGAACCGCCCCAGGTAGTTGAACTCGACCCGAGCCTGCTCCGAGCCGGCCAACACCTGACGGGTACGGGGGTTGAGATGCCGCAGCATGCCGTAACCGACCCCGCCCGCGGGCCGCGACGCCAGATGCTCCCGAACCCGCCGTACGGCGTCCCGGGCCGCTGGGCCACCGGCGAAGACCTCGTCCGGGTCGACGGGCCCGGCGTCCAGCCGCACCGGGTAGACGCTCGTGAACCAGCCGACCGTACGGGAGAGATCGACCCCGTGTCCGGCCAACTCCTCCTCCCGGCCGTGCCCTTCGAGGTCGACGAGGACCGAGGTTCCCGAACCCCCCTCGCGGCGCCGCCAGTCGGCGAAGGCCAGGGCGAGCGCGGCGAGCAGCACGTCGTTCACGCCGGCGCCGAAGGCCGCGGGCACGGTCGACAGCAGCGGCCCGGTGTGCTCGGCGGGCAACCGCAGGACGACCTCCCGACGGGTCGCGGTCGTGTCGCGCTCCGGGTCCGGCTCCCGCAACAGGGGGAGTGGTGCGGTGTCTTCGTGGTCCCACAGGGGGAGTTCGGCCTCGCGCGCCGGGTCCTGCGCCAGCTGGTCGAGCAGTCGCGACCATGTGGCGAACGACGTCTCGACCGGGGCGAGTTGCACCGGCCGCCCGGCCGAGACGTGCTGCCACGCCGTCGCCAGATCCGGCAGCAGCACCCGCCAGGACACCCCGTCCACCACCAGGTGATGGGCCATCAGCAGCAGCCGCCCGGGCGCGCCGCCCGCGTCGAACCACACCGCCCGGACCATGGCACCCGCGTCCGGGTCGAGGAGCGCCCGGGCCGCGTGTGCGTGTTCCCTTACGGCCTCGCTCAACCGCTCCGCGTCCAGTCCCGCCACGTCCACGCGCTCGATCCACGAGGCCGCGTCGACCGTCCCGGCGGCCGGAACATGCAGCGACCAGTCCTCGACGGCCTCACGGGACGGCCGTACGAGCGTCGCCCGCAGCAGGTCGTGCCGGTCGGCCAGGGCCTGGAGTACGGCGGTCAGGCCGGGCAGGTCCAGGGCCGCGGGCGTGCGGACGAGCGCCGACTGGTGGTAGGTCGAGAAGGGACCGCCCAGTTTGCGCAGCCAGTGCATCACCGGGGTGAGCGGGACCGTGCCGGTGCCGTCGTCCTCGGGGCGGGGTGCCGTGTCCGCCGCCGAGGCGACCATGCTCAGCGCGGCGACCGTGCGGTGGCGGAACACCAGCCGCGGAGTGATCCGTACCCCCGCCGCCCTGGCCCGTCCGACGAGCTGCATCGCGACGATGCTGTCCCCGCCGAGAGAGAAGAAGTCGTCGTCCACACCGACCTGTTCGAGGTTCAGCACCTCGGCGAAGACCGCGCACAACGTCTCCTCCAGCGCGGTGGCGGGAGCCCGTCCGGAGGACAGCGCGGAGAAGTCCGGCGCGGGCAGCGCGGCCCGGTCCAGCTTGCCGTTCGCCAGCTCCGGGAAACGGTCGAGGGCGACCACGGCCGCCGGGACCATGTGCTCGGGGAGCCGCGCGCCGACGTGCGCACGCAGTTCACCCGGGTCCGCCGTCGCACCGGGGGCCGGGACGACGTAGGCCACGAGCAGCTTGCGCACACCCTCCTGATGAACCGTCACCAGGGCCTGACTGACCTTCGAATGAGCGGTGAGCGCGGACTCGATCTCGGCCGGCTCGATACGGAATCCGCGGATCTTGACCTGGTCGTCGGCCCGGCCGAGGTAGTCGATACGCCCGTCGGAGGTCCAGCGGGCCAGGTCACCGGTGCGGTACAGCCGGGAGCCCGGTTCGCCGAACGGGTCGGCGACGAACCGCTCGGCCGTCAGCCCGGGAGCGTGCAGGTAGCCGCGGGCGAGTCCGCCGCCCGCCAGGTACAGCTCGCCGGTGACGCCGGGCGGCACGGGCCGCAGCCCCGCGTCCAGGACGTACGCCCGGGTTCCGGCCACCGGGCGTCCCACGAGCGGGCGTTCGCTGTCGCGGACGCGGGCCACGAGGGCGTCCACGGTGGACTCGGTCGGCCCGTACAGGTTGAACGCCTCGGTGCCGGGCAGTTCCGCCAGCCGCCGCCACAGGGCGACCGGCACGGCCTCGCCGCCGACGCCGACGACCGCGAGGGGGAGGCCGCCGTCGTCGAACCGGTCGGCCAACTGCGCGAAGAACGAGGGCGTGACCTCCAGGAAGTCGAAGCGGTGCCGGACCACGGCCGCCGCGAGCAACTCCGGGTCCCTGCGCGTCTCTTCGGACACGATGTGCACGCAGTGCCCGTCCAGCAGCCACAACTGCGGCTGCCAGGAGGCGTCGAAGAAGAACGACCAGGCGTGCCCCGCCCGCAGGTGCCGCCGCCCGGCCGCCTCGATCGCCGGCCCGTAGAGGGTCTCGCGGTGGCTGTGGAAGAGGTTGCCGAGGGTCTCGTGGGTGACGACGACCCCCTTGGGGCGGCCGGTGGAGCCGGAGGTGTAGATGACGTAGGCGGGGTGTCCGGGGGCGAGGTCGGCGGTGACCTCGCCGGACTCCGTGCGCGCGATCCGCTCGACGACCGCGGGATCGTCCAGGACCAGCGTCCCGGTTCCCGGGGGCAGGACCGCGGAGAGTTCGCGTGTGGTGAGCGTGACCACGGGCCGGGCGTCGTCGAGGACCTCCGCCGTACGCTCGACCGGCGCGTCGGGGTCGAGCGGCAGATAGGCAGCCCCCGCCTTGTGCACCGCGAGCACGGCCACCAGGAAGTACGCGGTCCGCGGCAGCGCCAGGGCGACGAACCGCTCGGGTCCCGCCCCGCGTTCGACGAGGAGCCGCGCCAGCCGGTTGGACTCGGCGTCCAGCTCGGCGAAGGTGAGCTCGATGCCCTCGGAGGCGACGGCGGGCAACTCCGGGTGCCTGCGCACCTGTTCCGCGAAGCGCGCGGGCACCGTGGTCGGTTCGCCAGGGAGCGGCTGACTGTGCCAGCCGCCGCTCAGCAACCGCCTCTCGTCCTCGTCGAGGATCTCGATGCGCGCGATGGACAGGCTCGGGTCGGCGACTACGGCCCGCAGGACGCGCCGCAGCCGGTCCGCGAAGGACTGCGCGGTGCTGTGGTCGAACAGGTCCGCGCTGTACTCCAGCACCCCGTCGATCCCGCTCCCGTCCGCGCGTTCCACGAAGTCGAAGGACAGGTCGAACTTGGCGGTGGTCTGCGCGACTTCGTCGCTGCGGACCTCAAGGCCCGGCAGCCCCGTGCTCTCCCCGCCGGCCGCCAGATACACGACCATCACCTGGAACAGCGGATGCCGTGCGAGTGAACGGGCCGGGTTGAGCGCCTCCACCAGCCGCTCGAACGGCACGTCCTGGTGGTCGAAGGCGGCCAGGTCGGTCTCCCGTACCCGGCCCAACAGTTCACCGAAGGCGGGGTCGCCGGAGGTGTCGGTGCGCAGCACCAGGGTGTTGAGGAAGAACCCGACGAGATCGTCCAGGGCCGCGTCGGTCCGTCCGGAGATGGGGCTGCCGATCGGGATGTCGTGTCCCGCGCCCAGCCTGGAGAGCAGGGTCGCCACGGCGGCCTGGAGCACCATGAACACACTGACCCCGTGCTCGCGTGCCAACCGGTTCAGCCCGGCGGCCAGTTCGGCGTCGAGCGCCAGGTCCGCCGAGCCGCCGCGGTACGACGACTCCAGTGGCCGTGGCCGGTCCACGGGCAGGGCCAGCTCCTCGGGGAGCCCGGCCAGCGCCCGTTTCCAGTAACCGAGTTGCCGCTCGCCGACTTGGTCGAGGAGCCGCTGCTGCCAGAGCGTGTAGTCGGCGTAATGCACCGGCAGCGGCTCCCACTCGGGTGCCCGCCCTTCGACCCGGGCCGCGTAGGCGTGCGCGAGGTCCCGGTGCAGCGGTGCCTCGGACCACTCGTCACCGGCGATGTGGTGCAGCAGAAGCAGCAGGGTCCACTCCCTCTCGCTGGTGCGGAACACATGGACGCGCAACGGCGGTTCGCGGTCCAGCTCGAATCCGTACGCCCCGGCCTGCGCGAGCCGCTCGGCGAGCCGGTCCGCGTCGACGTCCTCCACCTCGAAGAACACCTCACCCGGCGCGAGCACGAGCTGGCGGGCCCGGCCCTCCTCGTCAGGGAACACCGTGCGCAGCGTCTCGTGCCGTACGACCAGGTCGTGCACCGCGGCCCGCAGCGCCGCCACGTCCAGGTCGCCGCTCAGCCGCCAGGCCGAAGGGATGTTGTACGTCGCGCTCGGGCCCTCCACCTGGTACAGCACCCACAGCCGCTGCTGGGCGGAGGAGAGGGGCAGCCGTGCCGGACGGGGACCGGACGTGAGCGTCGGCCGGGCCTCATGGGTGCTGCTCTCGGTCAGACGGGCCGCCAGCGCGGCCGGGGTCGGCGCGTCGAACACCGTACGCAGGGACACCTCGGCCCCGAGCGCCGCCCGTACCCCGGAGACCAGCCGCATGGCGAGCAGGGAGTGCCCGCCGAGGGCGAAGAAGTCGTCGTCGACGCCGACCCGGTCCACGCCCAGGGCGTCCGCGAACAGCCCGCACAGGATCTCCTCCCGCGGATCGCGGCCCCGGCCGCCCGCACCGCCGTCCGCCGCCAGGTCCACGGCGGGCAGGGCGCGGCGGTCGAGCTTGCCGTTCGGGGTGAGCGGCAGCGCGTCCAGCGTCACGAAGGCCGCCGGGACCATGGCCCCGGGCAACGCGGCAGCCGCGTGCCGGCGCAGCTCGTCCGGGTCGAAGCCCGCTCCGGCGGCCGGAACCACGTACGCCACGAGCAGCTGGCCGTGTGCCACGACGACCGCGTGCCCGACCGAGGCGTGCACGGCGAGGACGGACTCCACCTCTCCGGGCTCCACGCGCACCCCGCGGACCTTGACCTGGTGGTCGGTGCGGCCGAGGAAGTCGAGCGTGCCGTCGGGCCGCCACCTGGCCAGGTCGCCCGTGCGGTACATGCGGGTGCCGGGGGTGCCGTGCGGGTCCGCCACGAACCGCTCGGCGGTGAGTCCGGGACGGTCGAGGTAGCCACGGGCGAGCTGGACGCCCGCCAGGTACAGCTCGCCGGGAACACCCGGCGGGACCGGCCGTAGGCCCGCGTCCAGGACGTAGGCGCGGGTGTTCCACACGGGGCGGCCGATCGTCACCGCTGCGGTGCCCGGCGGCACTTCACCGGCGGTGACGTCGATGGACGCCTCGGTGGGCCCGTACAGGTTGTGCAGCCGCGCCTCCGGCAGCACCCGGTGGAAGCGTTCCGCCACCGCGCCCGGCAGCGCCTCGCCGCTGCACATCACCTGCCGCAGCCCGGTGCAGCGCGCGGCCGCGGGCTCGGCCAGGAACACCTGGAGCATGGACGGCACGAAGTGCGCGGTCGTGACGCCCTGTTCCCGGATCAGCTCGGCCAGATAGGCCGGATCCCGGTGCCCGTCAGGCCGTGCGACGACCAGCGCGGCCCCGGTGATCAGCGGCCAGAAGAACTCCCACACCGACACGTCGAACCCGGACGGCGTCTTCTGCACCACCCGGTCCCCGGCCGTCAGACGGTACGCGTCCTGCATCCACAGCAGCCGGTTGACGATCCCGGAGTGCGGGACGACCACCCCCTTGGGGCGACCGGTCGAGCCGGAGGTGTAGATGACATAGGAAGGGCTCAACGGGTCGTACGACGACGGCAGTTCACCTTCCGGGCCGGCCGGGAGCGTGTCCTCGACGACACACACCGGGCGGGCCTCCTCCAGCATGAGGGCGAGCCGCTCCCGGGGCTGGTCGGCGTCCAGCGGCAGGTAGGCGCCGCCTGCGCGGTGCACGGCCAGCAGGGCGACGACGAGGTCCAGGGAACGCGGCAGGGCCACGGCCACCGTGCGCTCCGGTCCCACGCCCATTCCGGCAAGCACCCGGGCGGTCCGCTCGACCCGCGCGTCCAACTCGGCGTAAGTGAGCCGCTGTTCGCCGAAGACCAGCGCCAGGGCGTCCGGCGTGCGGGCGGCCTGCGCACGGAACAGCTCGGGCAGGGTGGTCGCCGGCACGTCGTGCGCGGTGTCGTTCCAGGCGCCCAGAACGGTGTGCCGCTCCGCCTCCGACAGCACGTCCAACTCCCGCACCGGCACGTCCGGTTCGGCGGCCACCTGCTCCAGCAGCCGCACCAGCCGCCGGGCCGTCCGCTCGGCCGTGGAGTCGTCGCACAGGTCGAGCGCGTACTCCAGTTGCAGAACCAGCCGGTCCGACTCGTCCACGAACGTGAAGTGCAGGTCGAACTTGGCCATACCGGTGTCCATGTCGAACCACTCGGTCGGCATCCCCAGCACATCGGGGTCGCCGCCGGGGCGGTGGTGGTAGCCGAGCATGACCTGGAACAGCGGGTTGCGCCCGGCCACCCGGGGCGGGTTGACGGCCTCCACGACCCGGTCGAAGGGCAGGTCCTGGTGCTCGTACGCGGCCAGCGCCGACTCCCTTACACGGGCCAGGAGGTCACGGAACCGAAGGCGGTCGCCCGAGATGTCGGTGCGCAGGACGATCGTGTTGACGAAGAAGCCGACCAGGTCGTCCAGCGCGTCGTCGGTGCGGCCCGCGATGGGAGAGCCAAGCGGGATGTCGTCCCCGGCGCCGAGCCGGTGCAGCAGGGCCGCGGTGGCGGCCTGGAACACCATGAACATGCTGGTGCCGGTCGCCCCGGACAGGTCCCGCAGCGCGCGGGCGGTGTCGGGGGCGAGCTTCAGACGGACCTTGCCGCCCCGCCCTGTGGGCACCTCCGGCCGAGGGCGGTCGAGGGGGAGGGGCAGCTCTTCGGGAAGATCACGAAGGGTCTCGGTCCAGAAGCCGAGCTGCTCCTCGCCGACCTGCCCGAGCAGCGTGTCCTGCCAGAGCGTGTAGTCGGCGTACTGGACCGGCAGCGGCTCCCACTCGGGCGCGTGACCGTCACGACGGGCCTCGTACGCACGCCCGAGGTCACTGAGGAACGGCCGGTCCGACCACTCGTCGGTCGCGCTGTGATGCAGGACCAGAGCCAGGACGTGCTCGTCCGGCCCCAGCCGGAACACGTCGGCACGAACAGGCAGTTCGGTTCTCAGGTCGAACGGCCGCCGCTGGGCCTCCTCGACGTGTGCCGCCAGCTCGTCTTCCCGGCAGTCGACGACCCGGAACGCTGGTTCGGCCGCACCGATCCACTGGCAGGGCTCGCCTTGAAGTTCCACGAAGCGTGTACGCAGCGACTCGTGACGACCAGTCACATCCCGTACGGCGTCCCGCAGGGCCTCCAGGTCCAGCCGTCCCCGGAGCCGGAACACCAGCGGGAAGTTGTAGGCGACCCCGTCCCCGGTGATGCCCTCCACCAACCACAGCCGGCGCTGTGCGGCCGACAGCGGGACACGGTCCGGCCGCTCGGGCAGGGCCTTCAGCACCGGCCGCGCCGGACGTCCACCCGCCGCGCGCACCGACAACGCCTCGGGCGTCGGCGCCTCGAACAGGTCCCGGATGGCCAGCTCCGCGCCCAGTTCGGTGCGGGCCCGGCTGATCAGCCGGGTGGCGAGCAGTGAATGTCCGCCCAGGTCGAAGAAGTTGTCCTCGGCGCCGGTGCGGGGCAGCCCCAGCACCTCGGCGAAGAGCCGGCACAGCACCTCCTCGACGGGTGTGCTCGGCCCGCGCCCCTCGGACAGGGCCACCGCGGGCTCGGCATCGGGCAGTGCCCGGACGTCGAGCTTGCCGTTGTCGTTCATCGGCAGCCCCGGCAGGACCACGAAGGCGGCCGGGACCATGTAGTTCGGCAGCCGCCGGCCCAGCTCCTCGCGCAGCCGCCGCACGAGTGCGCTGTTGCCGCGGGTCGCCGTGGGCGTGTTGGCGTACGGGTCGGCGCCCCGGTCGGCGCGGGGTCGGTGGAGGCCGGACGTACGGACCGGATCGGTCTCCGTGCGGACGAACACGGCGTCGTAGTAACCCGGTTCGTGGGACCACGTGGTCAGCACCCGGTGGCCCTCGTGGAGGCTCCGCAGCTCCTCGGGCTCTACCCCGGGCGCGACGATCCCTGTCGGCCGCCCCGCGTCCATCGCCCGGGTCGCCGCGAGGTCCTCGGCCGTACGCGGGTCGGGGATCCGTCGTACGCGGAGCACGTCGACCCCTTCGAGCCGGGCCCGCAGCGCACTCACCTCCGTCCACTCCCACTCCGGGGCGTCCCGCAGGTCCAAGGCGCCCTCGCCGTCGTACAGGACGACGTCGTACCGGTAGCGGGTCAGTTCGTTGTGGTGCCGTCCCGCCTTGGTGCGCAGGTCGACGCCGACGCCGAGGGTGCTGAACCAGTCCGGGTCGACGAGGAGTTCCTTCTCCAGCGCGAGTCCCCGGTCCACGGCCCGGCGCAGGTCCTCGGCGCCGCGGGCCAGCTGGATACCCGTCTGGAAGACGCGGGCCTGCCGCAGGTCCCGTACGTCACCGAGGAACAGGGCGCCCCCGGGGGCCAGCAGGCTCATCGCGCCGCGGATCACCTTGCGCAGATGGTCCAGGCTCGGGAAGTACTGCACGACGGAGTTGATGACGATCGTGTCGAAGTGGCCGACCGGCAGACCCTCCGTCACCTCCGCCCCCTGGCACCGCAGTTGGACCTTGCGGGACAGCTCCGGGTCTGCCCTCAGGTCCTCGCCGAGCTTGCGGATGACGGGCTCGGCGAAGTCCGTGGCCCAGTACGACTCGGCGTCCGGGGCGAGTCGGGACAGCAGCAGCCCTGAACCGACGCCGATCTCCAGGACGTTCCTCGGGTTCAGCTCCCGGATCCTGCGCACGGTGGCCTCGCGCCACTCGCGCATGTGGTCCAGGGGGATGGGCTCGCCGTCGTAGGAGCTGTCCCAGCCCGCGAAGTCCTCGGTGAAGACAGCTGTGTCGATCTCCGTGTACTCGGCGGAGTAGATCTCCCGCCATTCGCCGATCTGGTCCCGCTCGGCCTCCTCAAGGGCCTCGGTGTCGGGTTCGGCCGGGACGACGTACGCCACCAGCCGCTTGGTGCCGGGCGCGGAGGTGTCGTCACGGGCGATCACCGCGGCCCGGGACACCTCGGCGTGCTGGGCGAGCGCCGTCTCGATCTCGCCCAACTCGACGCGGTACCCACGGATCTTGACCTGGTCGTCGGTGCGGCCGAGGAAGTCCAGGTTTCCGTCGGGACGCCGCCGTACGAGGTCGCCGGTGCGGTAGATCCGCTCACCAGGCCGGCCGTACGGGTCGGCCACGAACCGCTCGGCGGTCAGCCCCGGACGGTCCAGGTAACCCCGGGCCAGGCCGACGCCCGCGATGTACAACTCGCCCGCCACACCGTCCGGTACGGGGCGCAGCCAGGTGTCGAGAACGCGGGCGCGGGTGGCGCGGATCGGGCGGCCCACGGTCGGGGTCGCGCTGTCGAGGGTGCCGCCGCCCAGGGTGTTGATGGTGTACTCGGTGGGCCCGTAGAGGTTGTAGCCGTACGTCCCCTCGGTGTCCCGGAGCGTGTTCCACACCGTCTCGGTGACCGCCTCGCCGCCGAGCAGCACCAGCGGGGGCCGGTGCCCCTCCAACAGGCCCTCCTCGATGAGGAGATGGGCGTAGGTCGGCGTCACGTTCACCACGTCGACGCGGTGCTCCTCGCAGTACGCCACCAGCGCGGTGGCGTCCCGCCTGAGCTCCTCGTCGCAGATGTGCACCTCATGTCCCTCGACCAGCCACAACAGCTCCTCCCAGGACATGTCGAACGCGAACGACACGGTGTGCGCGATCCGCAGCCGCCGCCCGCCTGCCGCGGCGATCGCCGCGGCGAAGATCTCCTTCTGGTGGTTGAGCTGCATGTTCGTCAGGCCGACGTACGGCGTGACGACACCCTTGGGGCGCCCGGTCGACCCGGACGTGTAGATGACGTAGGCCGGGTGGTCCAGGCTGAAGCGGCGGCTGACCGGCTCGGCGGACAGCCCGCCGAGCATCTCCGGGTCGTCGAGCAGCACCCTCGGTGTGTCGCCGGTCAGGGTCCGGGACACCGCCTCCGTCGACAGCAGGAGCAACGGCCGGGCGTCGGCCAGCATCAGCGACAGCCGCTCGGCCGGATGGTCCAGCTCCAGGGGCAGATAGGCGGCCCCGGTGCGCAGTACGGCGAACAGCGCCACCACCGTGTCGATCGAGCGTGGCAGCCCGAGCGCCACCACCTGCTCGGGCCCGGCGCCCCGCGCGATCAGCAGTCGCGCCAACTGGTTGCAGCGCGCGTCGAGTTCGGCGTACGTCACCGTCCGCGCCCCGAAGACCAGCGCCGTCGCGTCCGGGGTGCGGGCCGCCTGGGCCGCCAGCATGTCCGCGACCGTCTCCTGCGGCACGGGCTGCCGCTGTGCGGTCTCCTCGCGGGCGAGTGCGGAGGACTCGGCGGGCAGGAGCGGGTCGAGGGAGCCGACGGCGGCTTCCACGTCGGTCACCAGTCGGCCCAACAGGAGGACGAACCGGTCCAACAGGCCCCGCGCGTAGGCGTCTTCCAGCAGGTCGGGCCGGTAGGTGAGGGTGACCCGAACCTGCTCGCCGGGCGTCACGACCAGGTTGGCCGGGTAGTGCGTGGCGTCCACGTTGGCCACGGCGGTGGCCCCGTGCCGGTCGCGCAGCTCGGCGAGCCGCTCGTCGGTGTCGGCGTTGCGCAGCACGAACAGTGTGTCGAACAGCCGCCGATGGCCCGACTCGGCCTGCAGCACACCCAGGCCCAGATACTCGTACGGCATCAACTCCAGCCGCTCGCCCTGGATCCGGCGCAGCAGGCCGAGGACCGGCTCGCGCGGGTCGAAGGCGAGACGCGCCGGGACCGTGTTGAGGAACATGCCGATCACGTTCTCGACGTCCGGCACCTCGGTGGGCCGCCCTGCGACCGTCGTGCCGAAGGCCACGTCACTACGGCCCGTCGCGCTCGCCAGGACCAGCCCCCAGGCCGCGTTGAGCACGGTGTTGAGGGTCAGCCCGTGCCGCCGGGCGGTGTCCCGCAGCCGATCGGCCACCTCCGGAGCGAGGGCGGCGTCCAACTGCTCCGGGATCACCGGCTCAAGACCCCGGTCGGAGACCGCGGGCACCAGCAGCGTCGGCTCCTCGAATCCGGCCAGGGCGGCCCGCCAGGCAGCCGTGGCCTCGCTGTCGTCCTGCCGCTCCAGCCAGGTCAGATAGTCACGGTACGAGCCGGGGCGGGCCAGTCCGGCCGCGTCGCCCCCGCTCTCGTACAGGGCGAACAGCTGGTCCAGGAACAGCCAGGCCGACCAGCCGTCCCACAGGATCAGATGCCGTCCTACGATCAGCCGGTCACCGCGCCCGTCGCCGAGCCGCACGAGCAGCATCCGGAACAGCAGGGGACGGCCGAGGTCGAAGCGCCGGGACCGTTCCTCGTCCATCAACTCCCGCAGCCGTACGTCCTGTTCGGCGTGCTGGAGGCCGGTGAGGTCCACCTCCGTGAGCGGGATCTCGACGTCCCGCACGATGAACTGCACCGGCTGGCGCTGGCCTTCGCTGGTGAACCCGGCCCGCAGGCTCGGGTTGCGGTCCAGCAGCGTCCGGGTCGCCGCCCGCAACCGCTCGGTGTCCACACGTTCGGCGAAGTCGAAGGACTCGTGGACCGTGTAGACGTCCAGCGCGCTGTCGTCGTACGTGGAATGGAAGAACAGGCCCTCCTGGAGCGGGGCGAGAGGCCACACGTCCTCGATCCGCCCCGGGGCGAGCCGTTCGACCCGGCTCCGCTCCTCCTCGGTGAGGACGAACGCGGACGCCTGTGTGACGGTGTTCCCTGCCAGGCCGGCCAGGCCTACCACTTCGGCCGCGGCCGCCAGCGCGGCGGGTGTGCGGTGTTCGAAGACTTCCCGCGGCCCCAGGACCAGACCCGCGCGGTGGGCCCTGCTGGAGACCGCGATGGAGCTGATGCTGTCACCGCCGAGCAGGAAGAAGTCGTCGTCGACACCGACCTCGGGCAGCTTCAGTACGGCGGCGAAGATCTCGGTGAGGATCTGCTCGCGCGGATTGCCCGGAGCGCGGTGCTCGGTGGACCGTACGGCCTGCGGGGCGGGCAGCGCGGCCCGGTCGAGCTTGCCGCTGGGGGTGAGGGGGAGGGCGTCCAGGGTGACCCAGGCGCCGGGGACCATGGGGGAGGGGAGGGTCTTGGCCAACTCCCGCCGGAGCACTGCCACTTCGAGACCGGGGCCGACGAGATAGGCCACGAGCGTGTCGTCCCGTACCGTCGCGGCCGCCTGTGCCACCCCGGGCAGTCGCGTCAACGCCGCCTCGATCTCGCCCAGTTCGACGCGGTTGCCGCGCAGTTTCACCTGGCGGTCCGTGCGGCCCAGGTACTCGATCTCGCCGTCCGTACGACGCCGGACCAGGTCACCGGTGCGGTACATCCGGCTGCCGGGTGGGCCGTAGGGGTCGGCCGTGAAGCGTTCCGAGGTCAGCGCGGGGCGGGCGTGGTAGCCCCGGGCGAGCTGGACGCCGGTGAGGTAGAGCTCGCCGGGTACGCCGTCGGGGACCGGGCGTAGGCAGGCGTCCAGGACGCGCAGGCCCGTGTTCCACACCGGCCGCCCGATCGGGACGGTCGCCGTGTCCTCCGACGGGTCGTACGGGTGGTGGGTGACGTCGACCGCGGCCTCGGTGGGGCCGTACAGATTGTGCAGCGGCACTCCCGTCAGGGCGTGCCAGCGGCTCGCGGCGGACACCGGCAGCGCCTCGCCGCTGCTCAGGACGCGGCGCAGCGAGGCCGCCCAGCCGGGATCGTCCGTGACCTGCGCCGACTGGAGGAACGCCTCCAGCATGGACGGTACGAAATGCATCGTCGTGACGGCCTGCTCGCGCACCAGGCCGGCCAGGTACACGGGGTCGCGGTGGCCGTCCGGCTTGGCGAGCACCACGGCCGCGCCCTCCAGCAGCGGCCAGAAGAACTCCCACACGGACACGTCGAAGCTGGACGGCGTCTTCTGCAGGACCCGGTCGTCGGGGCGCAGCCCGTAGGCGTCCTGCATCCAGGCGAGCCGGTTGAGGATGGCGCGGTGGGAGACCACCACGCCCTTGGGGCGGCCGGTGGAGCCGGAGGTGTAGATGAGGTACGCGGGGTCGTCGGGGTGGGGGGCAGCCGGAACGACCATGTCGGAGCCGTCGATGAGCTCGTCCAACAGGATGACGGCAGGAACGTTCCCTCCCGGCAGCCGGTCCTCGCTGCCGGACACCGTGACCACCGCCGTGGCCCCCGAGTCGGCCAGCATGTGCGCCACCCGGTCCGCCGGATAGTCCAGGTCCACCGGCAGATAGGCCGCGCCCGACTTCAGTACGCCGAGCAGTGCGACCATCAGTTCGGTCGAGCGGGGGACGGCGACCGCGACGAAGGCGCCGGGACGGGCACCGGCTCGCTGGAGGCGTTGTGCCAACACATCGGCCTGTGAGGAGAGTTGGGAGTACGTCAGTCGCTCGCCCTCGAAGACGACCGCTGTCGCTTCCGGTGTCCGGGTCACCTGGGCGGCGAAGGCCTCGGCCAGCGTGGTGTCCGGGACCGGGCGTTCCTCGCCCCTCGGGTGGGCCCGCAACACCTCGTCGGGCGAAAGCAGTTCGACGCTCGCCGCTTTCGTCTCCGGATCGTCGGCGATGGCCTCCAGGACCCGAGTCAGCCGTTCACCCAGGGCACGGACGAAGTCCCCGTCCAGCCGGTCCGCGTGGTGCTTGAGCCGGAGGTCGAGCCTTCGGCCCGGCTTGACGACGAGGGCGAGCGGATAGTGGACGGCGTCATGGAACGCGTCCCCGGTGATCCGCACCCGTCCCGTCCCGTCCCGCAGGTCTGTCTCGGCGGGGTAGTTCTCGAACACCACGAGGGTGTCGAAGAGTTCGCCCCCGCCCGCGTGGCCGGCGAGCCGCTGGATCTCGGCGAGCCCCAGGTGCTGGTGGTCCAGCAGTCGTGCCTGCTCGTCCTGGAGCCGGCGCAGGAGCTGACCCATCGGAGTGCCGGGCGTCCAACGGAACCGTGTGGGCAGGGTGTTGATGAACAGGCCCACCATGGAGTCGATGCCGTCGACGTCGGTGTCCCGCCCGGAGACGGTGGTGCCGAACACCACGTCGCCCCGGCCCGTCAGCCGGCCGAGCAGCAACCCCCAGGCGGCCTGCACCACCGTGCCGAGGGTGACGCCGTGCTCGCGGGCCCGCTCGGCCAGGCGCGCGGTGGTCCGCTCGGGCAGCTCCAGCCGGACGTGCCCCGGTCGCACCGGCGTCCGTCCCGCCTGACCGTCGACCAGCCGCGTCGGCTCGTCAAACCCGGCCAGGGCGTCCCGCCAGGCCTCGCGGGCCGCCTCCTGGTCCCGCTCACCGAGGCGGCGCAGGTGGGTGCGGTAGGGCGTGACGTCGGCCAGCGGGGGAGCGTCGGTGCCGTAGAACGCCATCAGCTCGCGGTGCAGGACGGGCAACGACCAGCCGTCCGCGATGATGTGATGGAATGTCAGGATCAGTCGGGCGCGCTGGTTGTCGAGTCGTACGAGAGCGCAGCGCAGCAGCGGGGGTGCGGCCAGGTCGAAGCCGGCGGCCCGTTCCTCGGCGGCGACTCGCTCGGCGTCCTGGGTGTCGGTCTCCCGCCATGGAAGCTCGGCGCCGCGGGTGACGACCTGCACCGGTGAGCCGTCCGGCAGGCGTCGGAAGGCCGCCCGCAGCGGCGCGTGCCGGTCCAGGAGCCGCTGAGCCGCCCGCCGCAGGGTCGGACCGTCGACCGGCCCCGCCAGGTCGAGTACCTGCTGCACCACATACAGATCGGCGCCGGTCAGCGAGTGGAAGTAGAACCCCTGCTGGAGCGGGGTCAGCGGCAGCAACTCCTCGATCTCCAGCGGCCGTACACCCTGGATCTCCGCGAGCTCGGCCTCGTCGACCGCCACCAGGGGCGCCTCCTCGGCGAGCTCGCCCGTGCGCTCGACCGCCGCCTTCGCGAGGGCCTCGACCGTGCGGTGCCGGAAGACGTCCCGGGTGGTCAGCCGCAGGCCTGCCCGGCGGGCCCCGATGAGCAGCTGGATCGCGGTGATGCTGTCACCGCCGAGGGCGAGGAAGTCGTCCTCCGCCGTCACCGAGTCGAGGCCCAGCACCTCCGCGTACAGCGCGCAGAGCAGTCGTTCGCGGGAGGTGCGGGGCGGGCGTCCCGAGCTCATCGCCGAGTAGTCCGGGGCGGGCAGCGCCCGGGCGTCGATCTTGCCGCTCGGGGTGACGGGCAGCGCGTGCAGGGGCACGAAGGCCGAGGGGACCATGTAGTCGGGCAGCCACTCGGTGGCATGCGCGCGCAGGGTCCGCATCAGCGCCTGGGCGTCACGGAAGGGCGCGGGGCGGTTGGCGTGGGGGTATCCGCTACCCGCGGGGCGGTACAGGCCGGCGAGGGGCTCGGTCGCGCGCGGGGCGGGGGCGGTGAGGGGCTCGTCTGGGGTTCGGCCGGGGGCCGTGAGGGTTCCGTCCGGGTCGTGGTCGGTATGGGTCGGGACGTCGTCCGGGGTGCGGCCGCGGCTGGTCGGAGTCGTGTCCGGGGTGCGGTCCGCAGGGGTCGGGGGCCCGTCCGGATCCGTGGTTCGGTCTGGGCCGGGGCGGGGTGCCTCCGTGTGGGGGTCCGCGTTGGTGAGGGGCTCGTCCGGGGTGCGGCCGGGGGCTGTGGGGGTTTCGTCCGTGGTTCGGTCTGGGCCGGGGCGGGGTGCCTCCGTGTGTCGGTCCGCGTCGGTGAAGGGCTCGTCGAGGGTGAGTACGGCGTCGAAGGCGCCGTCGTCCGCGCTGCCGTTCCAGGTGAGGGCGGACCGGTAGCCGTGTTCGGCGGCCAGGGTTTCCAGGCTCGCCGGGTCCGCGCCCGCGGCCGTCTCGCCGCTGCTGCCCTCCAGGCGCCACAGGTCGGCCAGGTCGTCGGCGAGGCGGGCGTTGGGCACTCCGGTGATCCGCAGCCGCCGTGGCTGGTCCGCCAGCAGCCCGGCGAGTCCGGCGAGCCCGTCGGCCTCCGCCCAGGGGACCTCCCGCTCCTCGGGGACCACTGCACGCGGCCCCGGGCGCAGCACGACGTCGTAGCGGTACCGGCTCAGTTCGTTGTGGTGGGCGGCCCGCTTGATCCGGATCTCGGTGTCGAAGCCGTCCAGGGCGGCGAAGTAGTCGGGATCCAGGAGCAGTTCGCCCTCCCAGCGCACCGACTGCTCCACGGCGGCACGCAGGGCACCCTTGTCCTCGCTACCGGCCCGCCGGGTCTCGACGGCCGCGCGCAGGGTGCGCAGCAGCCGCAGATTGCGTACGTCGCCCACGAAGATCCGTCCGCCGGGCGCCAGGAGTCCGGCGGCCCGGTGCAGTACGTCGGTGAGGTACTCCGCGCTCGGGAAGTACTGGGCCACGGAGTTCAGGACGACGACGTCGAAGTACCCGACCGGCAGCCCGGAGGTGTCGTGCGCGGGCTGGGCGCGCAGCTCGACCTTCGCCGCCAACCCGGCGTCGAGCTGGGCGCGCAGGGCCTCCACGGCCTCCGAGGAGAGGTCGGTGCCCCAGTAGGCCCCGCAGTCGGGCGCGATCCGGGACAGGATCAGCCCGCTGCCGACGCCGATCTCCAACACCCGTCCGGTCGAGCCGAGTTCACGGATGCGCTCGACGGTCGCGTCCCGCCACTCCCGCATCTCCTCGACGGGGATGGGCAGCCCGTCGTACATGCTGTTCCAGCCCGCGAAGTTCTCCTCGAAGCCCTCCGAACCGGCGGCGCTGTAGAGGAGTTCGTGGACCTGTTTCCACTCGGCCACGCGGTCGCCGGACCCGTCTAGGGCCGGGACGACATAGGCGGCGAGCCGTCGGTCACCGGGTCGGTCCTCGCGGGCGACCACCGTGACCTGGTCGACGGCGGGGTGGCCGCGCAGCACGGACTCGATCTCACCGGGCTCGATCCGGAAGCCGCGGATCTTGACCTGGGCGTCGGCCCGGCCGAGGAACTCCAGCCGCCCGTCGGCCCGCCACCGCACCAGGTCGCCGGTGCGGTAGAGCCGCTCGCCCGGCGTCCCGAACGGGTCCGCGACGAACCGCTCCGCCGTCAGGTCCGGGCGCCCCAGATACCCCCGGGCGAGTCCCGCGCCCCCGAGATACAACTCACCCGTGACACCGGCGGGGACCGGCCGTAGAAAGGCGTCCAGGACATACGCCCGGGTTCCCGGATCGGGCACCCCGATCGGCACGATCGCCCCGGCCGGGATGTCCGGATCGCACAGACCCAGCGTGGAGTTGGTGGTCGCCTCGGTGGGCCCGTACGCGTTGAACATCATCCGTCCGCGCGCATACCGCCCCACCAGCTCCGGTGACACGCGCTCGGTACCCGCCAACAGGGTCGCCGTGGGCGGCAGTTGTACGTCCTCCGGCATCGCGGCGAGCAGCGCGGGCGGCAGGATCATGAAGGTGATCCCGTGCGCGTTCGCGTAGTCCGCGAGGGGTGCCCCCGGGACCCGGAGCTCGGCGGGCACGACGACCAGCCGCCCGCCGGACAGCAGCCCCAGGCACAGGTCCCAGAAGGCCACGTCGAAGCTCGGTGAGGCGAACTGCAGCACCCGGCTGTGCGGTCCGATCCCGAACCGCTCGCTCTGCGTGGCGACGAGCTTCGCCACGCCCCCGTGCGCGAGGACGACACCCTTGGGGCGGCCGGTCGAGCCCGAGGTGTAGATGACGTAGGCGGAGTTGAGGACGGTCAGGTCGACTACGGGGGTGTGGGTCGGGGCGGCCGCCAACTCCGCGGTCACGGCCGGGGAGTCGAGCTCCAGAAGCGTGGGACCGGCGAGCTCCCGAGCCGTCTCCCTTGTGGTCACCAGGCACACGGGTGCCGCGTCGCCGAGCATGTACGCGATCCGGTCCGCCGGATAGTCGTGGTCGATCGGCAGATAGGCGGCCCCGGACTTGAGGACGGCGACCTCGGCGACGATCAGGTCGATCGAGCGGGGCAGCGCCAGGGCCACGATGCGCTCAGGACCGGCACCCCGGGCGATCAGGACGTGCGCGAGCCGGTTGGCCCGTATGTCCAGCGCCGCGTAGGTGAGTTGCTCGTCCCCGAAGACCAGGGCGACGGCGTCGGGGCGCTCCCGTACCTGCTCGGCGAACATCGCGGGCCAGGTCCTCGCGGGCACGGAGTGCGCGGTTTCGTTCCAGCCGACGACGACCTGCTCGTACTCCTCCGGGCCCATCAGGGCGAGTCGGGCGACGGAAGTGCCGGGCCGGGCCAGCGCGTCGGTGAGCAGGGTGCGGTAGTGCACGAGGAGCCGCTCGACGGTCGTACGGTCGAAGACGGCCGGGTCGTACGACGCCCGTGCCGTGCCCCCGTCGACCGTCACCAGAAGGTCTACCGGGCCGGGAAGTTCCCCGGCCGTGCCGAACGCGATGTTGAAGAACAGGCCGCCGCCGCGGGTGGGACGCGGGTGCAGCTCGTCGACCAGGAGGTCGAGCGGGACCCGGTGGGTCTCCGCCTCCTCCCAGGCCTCGGTCACGCGGCGGAGCAGTTCCTGGAAGGTGGGCTCATGGTCGACGGACACTCGCACCGGTAGGTCGTCGTGGCCGACGGTGATGTCCACGGCGCCGCTGTGGCGGTGGAGCAGGGCGACAAAGGCGGCCAGCTGGACGGTGGTTGACGCCTCGGGGACCTCCGACGCGACGTGGTCCCGCTCCGGCGCCGGCTCGGAGGGGTGTGGCCGGTCGGCCGGCAGTGCGATCTCCAGGGGGAGCGGTGTGAGCAACCGCCGCCAGTAAGCCAGGACTTCCTCGGAACCGCACACAGCAGCGTGCCTCCCCAGCGGGTCGTGCCCGGCTCTGCGCCGGGGATCGGCGCCATACTAAGGTAAGGGTTACCTAATTCACAGGGTGCGCACAGAGGGTGCCCAAAGGGGTGGGACGGCAACCGGAGACGTCCTACAGTTAAGGCCAGCCTCAGCTAAGGAAGTTGGACGTGGGGACCTCGGCGGTCCGGGCGGCGAAGCGCCCCCGCGCAGTACTCCTGCTCGCGCTCAGTTGCGCGGCGCTCCTGGCGCTGTGTGCCCTGTCGATGGCGTACGGCGCGCTGGGCGTCCCCCTCGACCAGGTCTGGCACACCCTGCTCGGCGACCCGCCCAGCAGCCGTGTCGACACGGTCATCTGGTCCGTACGACTGCCCCGCACCGCCCTCGGTCTGGCCACCGGTGCCGCCCTCGGCCTCTCGGGCGCGCTGATGCAGGCGCTGACCCGCAACCCGCTGGCCGACCCGGGCATCCTCGGGGTGAGCGCGGGCGCGGCCTTCGCGGTCGTGCTGTCGGTGGGGGTCGCCGGCATCGGCTCGGTCTACGGCTACATCTGGTTCGCCTTCGCGGGCGCACTCGCGGCGAGCGTCCTGGTGTACCTGCTCGGCGGCCTCGGCCGCTCCGGCTCCACCCCGGTGAAACTCGCGCTCGCCGGAGTCGCCGTGACCTCTGTGCTGTTCTCCCTGACCAGCGCGGTCGCGCTGACGGACCCGGACGCACTGAACCGCTACCGGTTCTGGTCGGCGGGGTCGTTGGCCGATCAGGACGAGGGGGTGCTGCTGAGGGTCCTGCCGTTCCTGGCGGTGGGCGCGGTCCTTGCGCTGGCCTGTGCTCCTGCGCTGAACCGCCTCGCGTTGGGCGACGACGTGGCGAAGTCGCTGGGCCT
Organism: Streptomyces sp. NPDC048420; assembly: GCF_040651535.1. Classification (NCBI taxonomy): domain Bacteria; kingdom Bacillati; phylum Actinomycetota; class Actinomycetes; order Kitasatosporales; family Streptomycetaceae; genus Streptomyces; species Streptomyces sp. NPDC048420. The sequence goes on along the minus strand of NZ_JBEZKG010000003.1, from coordinate 33,847 downwards.
GCGGATCGGCGTGGTCCGCATCCTGGGGGTCGTGGCCGTCACCCTCCTCACCGGCGGCGCGGTGGCCGTCATCGGCCCGGTGGTCTTCGTGGGCCTGGTGGTCCCGCACATCGCCCGCGTTCTGGCACAGGCGGCGGGCATCGGCCCGGACTACCGCTGGCTGCTGCCCCTGTCGGCTGTGCTGGCCCCCTGCCTGCTGCTGGCCGCGGACATCGCGGGCCGCCTCCTGGCCCGCCCGGTGGAGATCCAGGCGGGGGTGCTGGTGGCGTTCGTCGGGGGCCCGTTCTTCATCGCGCTGGTCCGACGGCGCAGGCTGGCGGAGCTGTGATGACCCACCTAGGGGCGCGGGGAACTGCGCGACCAGCCACGTCGCACCCGCAGCCGAAAACGGAGCTGTGACCCATGACGACCCAACTGGCCCCCAGCCGCGTCGCCTTCAGATTTTCGGCGCCCCCAATCTCCGGCATCCTCCGTCCCCGCCTCCTGGCCACCTGCCTCGGCCTGACCATCGCCACCTTCCTGGTCTTCTGCGTGGAGACCTCGATCGGCGACATCTCCATCCCCCTCACCGACGTCATCAAGGCCCTCTTCGGAACCGGCGACCCCGGCACCCAACTGATCGTCCAGGAACTCCGCCTCCCCAGAGCCCTCGCAGGACTCCTCGTCGGCATCGCCTTCGGCCTCTCCGGCGCCCTCCTCCAGACCGTCACCCTCAACCCCCTCGCCAGCCCCGACATGATCGGCATCACCCAGGGCGCCGGCACCGCGGTGGTCGCGGGGATCGTGCTCGGCTGGGACGGCGGCATGGGCACCCAAACCCTGGGCCTGGTCGGCGCGTTGACCACCGGACTGCTCGTGTACGCCCTGGCATGGAAGCGCGGCACCACCGGCTACCGCATCGTCCTGGTCGGCGTCGGTGTCGCCTGGATCTGCACCAGCGCCACCGACTACCTGATGGCCCGCGGCCAGCGCTTCCAGGCGCAGGCCGCCCTCGGCTGGCTCGTCGGCAACCTCAACGGCCGCACCTGGGACCAGATCGGCCCGCTCGCCCTGACGATGGCCGTCCTGATCCCCGTGGCCCTGCTCCTCGGCCGGCAGATGCGGATCCTGCAACTCGGCGACGACGTGGCCCGTGGTCTCGGCACCCGCGTCCAACTGGTCCGTGTGGCCGTCCTGTTGGTCTCCGTCGGACTCGTGGCCTTCGGTACGGCGACCGCGGGCCCGGTCGCCTTCGTGGCGCTGGCCGCGCCCCAGGTGGCCCAACGCCTGTGCGGTACGACCTTCCCGCCGCCCGTGGCCGCCGGGCTGACCGGCGCCGTCATGGTCCTGGGCTCCGACCTGATCGCACGGGAGATCGTTCCCGGTACCGAGTTGCCCGTCGGGATCGTCACCGGTGTGCTCGGCGCACCCGTACTGCTGTGGCTGCTAGTCCGCGCCAACCGCGCCGGTTCAGGAGGCTGAAAGACGTGACAGACCTGTCCAGGGACAAGGCGGGCCCCGACCTGCGGGCCGAGGGCTTGCGGCTGGCGTACGACGACCGGATCGTCGTGGAGGACCTCGACCTGGCGATCCCGCCGGGCCGGATCACCGCCGTGGTCGGCGCCAACGCCTGTGGAAAGTCCACCCTGTTGCGTGCCCTTGCCCGGCTCCTGGCACCCAAGGCCGGGACCGTCCTCCTCGACGGCCGCTCCGTGCACTCGATCCCGACCCGGGCCCTCGCCCAACAGCTGGGCATCCTCCCGCAGTCGCCGGTCGCACCCGAGGGACTCACCGTCATCGACCTCGTGGGGCGCGGCCGTTCACCGCACCAGACCTGGTGGCGGCAGTGGTCGGGCACCGACGAGGAGGCCGTCCACGAGGCGCTGAGGGCCACCGACATGACCGACCTCGCGCACCGGGCCGTCGACGAACTCTCCGGCGGGCAGCGGCAGCGCGCCTGGATCGCCATGGCCGTGGCCCAGGGCACGCCCGTGATGCTCCTGGACGAGCCGACGACGTATCTCGACCTCGCCCACCAGATCGACGTGCTGGACCTCATCACCGACCTGAACCGGCACCAGGGCCGTACGGTCGTCATGGTGCTGCACGACCTCAACCAGGCCTGCCGGTACGCCGATCACGTCGTCGCCATGAAGGCCGGCCGGATCGCCGGCGAGGGGCCCCCGGCCGAGGTGATCACCGCTGCGATGGTGGAGGACGTCTTCGGGCTGCGGTGCGTGGTCGGCGAGGACCCGGTCAGCCGGACGCCGATGGTGGTGCCGATGGGCCGGCACCACGAGGGGACGGACGATCCCGCGACCGTCCCCATCGGGTGACCGGCCGCTACGGACGGGCCGTCAGATAGCCGCCCATCGTGCGGAAGTAGTCCGTCGCCGCGTGCTCGCTGCCGTCTTCTGTCCGCACCCGCCTGACCAGCAGACCGGGTAGCCGGCCCGAACGCGCCTCCCGGCCCGCGACGATGACGACCCCGTCGCCCTCGCGGATGAAGATACGGCCCGGGGTGCCGCCGTAACGGCCCTCGGAGACCGCGGCCGAGACGATCCGGACGCGTTCGCCGCGGTGGTGGGTGAAGGCGTTCGGATACGGGTCCGACTGCGCCCGCACGAACCGCTCCAACTCCTCGGCGGTCCAGGTCCAGTCGATCCGGCTGTCCTCCAGGGACCGCTTGTGGAAGAAGCTCGACTTCGAGCGGTCCTGCGCGGTCCACACCGCCTTGCCGGAGTCGATGAGTTCGAGGGAGTCGGCGACGAGCGGGCCGATCAGGTCGACCGTGCGGTGGAAGAGGTCCGTCGCGGTGTCCAACGGGCCTACGGGAACGGATCGTTGGAGCAGTACGTCGCCCATGTCGAGCTCGGCGTCCATGCGGTGGGCGGTGACGCCGACCTCCTTCTCGCCGTTGATGAGCGCCCAGATCAACGGGGAGAAGCCGGCGTAGGTGGGCAGCAGCGAGTCGTGGATGTTGAGCGTGCCGTGCGGGGGCAGGTCGAAGATCTCCGGCGGCAGCCAGGTGCGCCAGTTGTTGGCGACGATCAGATCCGGCTCAACCTCCTTGAGCCTGCTGAGGAGTTCGTCGTCGCCAGGGCGGTTGCGCAGCAGCACGGGTACGCCGTTCTCCTCGGCGAGGTCGGCCACCGAGTCGTTCCAGATCTTCTCGTACGCGTGCTCGCTCTTCGGGTGGGTCACCGCCAGGACCACGTCGTGTCCGGAGTCCAGCAGAGCTCTCAACGTCCGGTGTCCCCAGGTCTGGTAACCGAACATGACGACTCGCATGTATGAGCCCTCCTCAGCCATTGCTAGGTAAGGCTAACCTTATCTAACATGTGTGCGCTTGGGGGAGGCTGTGCTCTCACTTTGGGAACACTGTGCACTCCCACCCAGGGGAGAGGATGACGCGGTGACGGCACTGCAGACCGGTCCGGACTCCATCTACGACGTACTCGGCATCGGGTTCGGCCCCTCCAATCTCGCCCTCGCCATCGCACTCCACGAACACTCCGCGCAGTCGTCGACGGGGGCGGCGCCGAGGGTCCGGTTCCTGGAGAAGCAGGCGGGGTTCGGCTGGCACCGGGGCATGCTCATCGACGACGCCACCATGCAGGTCTCGTTCCTCAAGGACCTGGTCACGATGCGCGATCCCACCAGCGACTTCAGCTTCCTGTGCTACCTGCGCGACCAGGGCAGACTGGTCGACTTCCTCAACCTGAAGACGCTCTTCCCGCTCCGCATCGAGTTCCACGACTACTTCGAGTGGGCCGCCGCCAGGGTCGCCCACCTCGTCGAGTACTCCGCCGAGGTCGTCTCCGTCCGGCCCGTCACCGAGGACGGCGAGGTCCGCTACTTCGACGTCGCCAGCCGCGACCCCCGCACCCCGGGACGGCTCACCGTCCGCCGCGCCCGCAGCATTTGCGTGGCCACCGGCCTCGAACCGCACCTGCCGCCGGGCGCCGAACGCTCCGAACGCGTCTGGCACAACAGCGAGTTGCTGCCCCGCGTCGACGAACGGCGCCGCTCCGGCGGGCCGGTGCGCCGCGCCGTCGTCCTCGGCGCGGGCCAGAGCGCCGCCGAGGCCGTCGACTACCTCCACCGCAGCTTCCCCGACGCCGAGATCTGCTCGGTCTTCGCCAAGTACGGCTACACCCCGGCCGACGACAGCCCGTTCGCCAACAAGATCTTCGACCCCGAGGCCGTCGACCTCTACTACGGGGCGCCCCGCGAGGTGAAGCAGGCCCTCTTCGACTACCACCGCACCACCAACTACTCCGTGGTCGACATGGAGTTGATCGAGGCGATGTCCCGGACCATGTACCAGGAGAAGGTCCAGGGCCGGGAGCGGCTGCGCATGATGAACGTCTCCCGCATCCGCGAGGTCGAGGCCGAGGCCGACGAGGTCAAGGTGACGGTGGAGTTCCTGCCGACCGGCGAACGCGAGGTCCTCGCCGCGGATCTCCTCGTCTACGCCACGGGTTACCAACCCCGTGGCATCGGTGAGCACTTGGGTGAGGTCGCCAAGTTGTGCCTGCGGGACGAGGAGGACGCGCTCGTGGTCGGCCGCGACCATCGGGTGGCGACGGCTCCGCATGTCACGGCCGGGATCTATCTCCAGGGCGGCACGGAGCACACGCATGGGCTGACGTCGACGTTGCTGTCCACGACGGCCGTGAGGGCGGGGGAGATCAGGGAGTCCTTGCTGGCCGGGTAGACGGTCGGCTCGTCGGGTGCGGGCCGGTGGGGGCTGGTCGCGCAGTTCCCCGCGCCCCTGAGTGGGTTCGGTCCAGGCATGCCCAGCTGCAACTCCTCAGGGGCGCGGGGAACTGCGCGACGAGCCACAACGCACCCGCACCCGCCAGACACACCCCGCCCCCGCCCCCTAATGCGCCGCCCACAACCCCCGCACATGCCCGATATGCCGAGTCATGACCTCCCGCACCGCCTCCTCGTCGCGGGCGACCAACGCGTCCAGCAGCTCCAGATGCTCCTCCGCGGACGCCAGCAGCCGCCCCGCCTTCACCAACGGAGTGAGCCCGTACAGCCGAGACCGCCCCCGCAGGTCACCCACCACCTCGACCAGGTGCGCGTTGCCCGCGAGGGCGAGCAGCCCGAGGTGGAAGCGGGTGTCGGCCTCGACATAGGCGATCAGGTCACCGGACACCGCGGCCTGGACGATCTCCCGGGCGGCCGGGCGCAGCGCCTCCAGGGAGACCGGGTCGGCGGTAGTGGCCAGCTCCACCACCGTGGGGATCTCGATGAGCGAGCGGACGTGGGTGTACTCGTCGAGCTGCCGGTCGGAGACCGCGGTGACCCGGAACCCCTTGTTGGGCACGGTGTCGACCAGTCCCTCCTTGGCGAGGTCGAGCATGGCCTCGCGCACGGGCGTGGCCGAGACCCCGAACCGCGCGGCGAGCGCGGGCGCCGAGTACACCTGCCCCGGCAGCAGCTCGCCCGCGATCAACGCGGCCCGCAGGGCGTCGGCGACCCGCTCCCGGTAGCTGCTCTTCTTGCCGCCGAGGACGGGCAGGGCGGGAGTGGCGGCTGGGCCGCTGGATCGCGGGGCGGCGGTCATGAGGGGATCTCCTAGTGGTGCAATGTCACGCGGCACCCGGCATTATCCTCGACGCGCTCTGCGCTCACAGGACGAATCCCGCCGGGAACGGGTCGGTCGGGTCGAGCAGGTACTGGGCCGTGCCGGTGATCCAGGCGCGGCCGGTGAAGCTGGGCAGGACGGCGGGGCGGCCGGCGACCTCGGTGGTGCCGAGCAGCCGGCCGGTGAACCGCGTCCCGATGAAGGACTCGTTCACGAACTCGGTGTGCAGCGGGAGTTCATCGCGCGCGTGCAGCTGGGCCATGCGCGCGCTGGTGCCGGTGCCGCAGGGGGAGCGGTCGAACCAGCCGGGGTGGATCGCCATCGCGTGCCGGGAGTGCCGGGCGGTGGCGCCGGGCGCGATCAGATGGACGTGATGGCAGCCGCGGATGGACGGATCCTCCGGGTGAACGGGCTCCTCCTCCGCGTTGATCGCCTCCATGAGGGACAGCCCCGCCTTGAGGATGTCCTCCTTGCGGGCCCGGTCGAAGGGCAGCCCGAACTGGTCCAGCGGCAGGATGGCGTAGAAGTTGCCGCCGTACGCCATGTCGTATGTCACCGTCCGCCCGTCGGCCAGTGCGATCTTGCGGTCGAGGCCGACGGAGAAGGACGGCACGTTCCGCAGCGTGACGTTCTTCGCCCTGCCGTCCTCCACCGCGACCTCGGCGACGACCAGGCCGGCCGGGGTGTCGAGCCGGATCGTGGTGACCGGCTCGACGACCTCGACCATCCCGGTCTCCACCAGCACGGTCGCCACCCCGATCGTGCCGTGCCCGCACATCGGCAGATATCCGGAGACCTCGATGTAGACGACCCCCCAGTCGCAGTCCGGGCGGGTCGGCGGCTGGAGGATCGCCCCGCTCATCGCCGAGTGCCCGCGCGGCTCGTTCATCAGGAACTGCTTGATGTCGTCACGGTGCTCACGGAAGTACAGCCGCCGCTCGTTCATGGTGGCGCCGGGGATCGTGCCGATGCCGCCGGTGATCACGCGGGTGGGCATGCCCTCGGTGTGCGAGTCGACGGCGTGCAGGACGAGTTTGCTGCGCATGACGCTCCTGGTGATCGAGGGGTTGTGGCACCCGGCGGTGGGCGGTCTGTACGAGTCCGGCCTACGCGAGCCCGGCCGCGACCGCCCGCTCGGTGGCTGCACGCACGACGGCCTCCTGATCCGGCAGCAGCGCGACCCGCGGCGGACGGCAACTCCCGCCGTGGCGGCCGACGATGTCCATCGACAGCTTGATCGCCTGGACGAACTCGACCTTGGAGTCCCAGCGCAGCAGCGGATGCAGTTGCTCGTACAGCTTCTTCGCGGTGGCCAGGTCGCCGGCCACGGCCGTCCGGTACAGCTCGACGGAGGACCTGGGCAGCGCGTTCGGATAGCCGGCCACCCAGCCCTTCGCCCCCGCGACGGCGAGCTCCAGAAGGACGTCGTCGGCGCCGATCAACAGGTCGAGTTCCGGAGCGAGTTCGGCCAGCTGGTAGGCGCGGCGGACATCGCCCGAGAACTCCTTGACCGCGTGGATGTGCCCCTCGGCGTGCAGCTTGGCCAGCAGCTCCGGGACCAGGTCGATCTTGGTGTCGATCGGGTTGTTGTACGCCACGATCGGCACGCCCGCCTTCGCGACCTCGGCGTAGTGCGCGAGCACCGAACGCTCGTCGGCACGGTACGCGTTGGGCGGCAGCAGCATCACGGCGGCACAGCCCGCGTCGCGCGCCTGCTCGGCCCAGCGGCGGGACTCCGCCGAACCGTACGCGGCGACACCCGGCATCACCCGCTCACCGCCGATCGCGGCCACGGCCGTCTCGACGACCCTGGCCCGCTCCTCGGGCGTGAGCACCTGGTACTCGCCCAGCGATCCGTTCGGTACGACACCGTCACAGCCGTTCTCGACCAGCCAGGCGCAGTGCTCGGCGTACCTGTCGTAGTCGACGGAGAGGTCGTCGTTCAGCGGCAGCGCGGTGGCGACGAGCACTCCGCGCCAGGGACGAAGGTCGGTGGTGGTCATACGGGATTCCCTTCTCAATACGGTGTGACATTTCACTGAAGCTCTGACTCCCCGGCCCGGGCCAGCACGCCCAGCGGCACCGGCCGCGCGAACGGTCTGCGCCCCGCCGACTCCGCGCACCCGGCGATCCCCGCGATCCCTGGCCCGCACACCCGGCCCTGGCACCAGCCCATTCCGGCCCGGGTCAGCAGCTTCACGGTGCGCAGATCACCGGCGCCGAGCTCACGCACCGCAGACCGCACCGCACCGGCCGGCACCTCCTCGCAGCGGCACACCACCGTCTCGTCGGTGACCTGCTCGGTCCAGTGCACGGGCGGCGCGTACACGGCGTCGACGGCGGAGAAGAACGCCCGCAGCCTCTCCCGGCCACGGGCGACGCCGGCCCACTCGCCCGGATCCGGCACCCGCCCGGCCAGCCGTGCCGCGATCGATCGCCCGGCGATGTGCCCCTCGGCGAGGGAGAGGGCGGAGCCGCCGATGCCGGTGGTCTCGCCCGCCGCCCACACACCCGGCACATCGGTGCGCTGCTCGCCGTCCACGTACACGTCCGTCCCGTCGACCCGGCAGCCCAGCGCCTCGGCGAGATCGGTGTGCGGCAGCATGCCGTGGCCCACGGCCAGGGTGTCGCAGGCCAGGCGCCGCCGAGTGCCCGGACGCGCCCGTCCGCCCCGGTCGAGCGCCGCCACGGTCACCGCCTCCAGCCGCTCGGTGCCGTGCGCCGCCACGACGGTGTGGTGGAAGAGGGTGCGTACCCGGTGCCGGAGCAACTCACCGGCGTACCGGGCGCCTTCGGCGACCTTGCCGGGTTCGGCCGCCAGCGCCCGGGACCGCCGTACGAACGCCCGGGGGTCGGCCGAGTCCACCAGCGCGGCGACCGTCGCGCCCGCCGCGGCGAGACCGGTGGCGACGGGCAGCAGCAGCGGTCCGGTCCCGGCCACGACGGCGGTACGGCCGGGCAGCACCAGGCCGCCCTTGAGCATGGCCTGCGCCCCGCCCGCCGTGACGACACCGGGCAGCGTCCAGCCGGGGAAGGGCAGTACCTTCTCGTAGCCGCCGGTCGCGAGGAGGACGGCGTCGGCGCGCACCTCCACCGGCTCCTCCTGCTCCGGGCCGAGCAGGGCGTGCACGGTGAGGCCGGCGGGGCCCCGGCGCTCGACGAACCAGACGTGATGGTCCGTCAAGTGGCTTGCTCTTCCCGCCCGTACGTGAGTGGTCAGGCCGTCCCGCAGCTTCTCCCAGGTACGCCACTGATGGTGCAGCGCCTGCGGACGCCCGGCCCCGAGTCCGGCGGCGGGCTGCCGGTAGAACTGCCCACCCGCTTCCTGGGCCGAATCGATCAGCCTGACACGGACACCGCGCGTGGCCGCCGCGAGGGTGGCGGCGAGCCCGGCCGGACCCGCGCCGATCACCGCCAGAGTCGGTTCACTCATCGTGGCCCGTCCCCTCCTGGGTGCGGATCGCGTCGCCCGGGCGCAGGGGCACCAGACAAGCCCGTTGGTTCGGGCGGTCGTTGACGGTCACCAGGCAGTCGAAGCAGACGCCGATGCCGCAGAAGACGCCTCGGGGGCGGCCCTCGCCCCGGGTGCTGCGCCAGGAGGTCACCCCCGCGGTCCACAGCGCGGCGGCGACGGTCTGACCGGGCAGCGCGTCGATCTCCTGCCCGTCGAACGTGACGGTGAAGGCGGGACCGGGCTCGGCGCGCACGAGTTCGAACGGGTTCACGGAGCCTCCTGGGGCGGAAACCGGTCCGGACGGAAGGGTGCGAGATCGAGATCCGGGGCCCGACCGAGGATCACCTGGGCGATCAACTGCCCCGTCCCCGTGGACAGTCCGATGCCCGCCCCCTCGTGACCACACGCGTGGAACAGCCCCGGCACCCGCGGATCGGGCCCGATCGCGGGCAGGTGATCCGGCATGTACGGCCGGAAACCGAGGTAGGTCCGCATCGCCCGCACCCGCTCCAGGAAGGGGAACAGACGCGTCGCACCCGCCGCCAGCGCACGCAGCGCGGGCAGCGACAACGACCGGTCGAAGCCGACCCGTTCACGGCTCGCGCCGATCAGGACGGGACCTGCGGCCGTCCCCTCCACCACCGGCGAGGTCTGCAGCGCCGCCGAGTCACTGGCCACATCCGCCACGTAGTCGGCGGCGTACACCTTGTGGCGGACCAGGCGCGGAAGCGGCTCGGTGACCAGGACGAAGCCGCGCCGGGGGAGTACGGGGAGGTCCACTCCCGCCAGCGCGGCCAGCTCACCGCCCCAGGTCCCGGCGGCGTTGACGACATACGGCGCGTGGATCTCGCCCCGGTCGGTCCGCACCCCGAGCACGGCGCCGCCGGTGTCGCGCAGCACCTCCGTCACGGTCGCCCCGGTGACCAGACGGGCACCCGAGGCCCGTACGAGATGGGCCGCGGCCAGTGTCGGCATCACCTGGGCGTCCTGGGGGTACAGCACCCCGCCCGCGAGTTCCGGCGCCAAGTGGGGTTCCAGGTCCTGGAGTTGATCCGCTTCCACCCGTATCGCCTCGACGCCGGCGGCCCGTTGCCCGGTCGTGAAGTCGTCCAGGGCTTCGAGGCCTTCGGGGGTGGCGGCGACGACCACGCCGCCCTTGGGCTCGTACTCGATCGCGTCACCGACCTCCTCCGCGAGCTCGGCCCACAACCGGCCGGACAGCAGGGCGAGTTCGAGCTCGGGGCCCGGCTCCTTGTCGGAGACGAGCAGATTGCCCTCACCGGCGCCGGTCGTGCCGCCGGCCACGAGGCCGCGGTCGACGACGATCACGTCGAGGCCCGCCCGGGCGGCGTACAGCGCACAGGTCGCGCCCACCATCCCGGCTCCGACGACCACGACATCGCAGGTCAGTCGCTTACTCACGCCAGTACTATGTCACATACCGCCAATCCCTGGAACACCCTCGACGTCAGTCGATCTCCCCGGGGTCCGCCGCCGGCGTCCGGCCCGCGCGGACGTCCTCAAGACGTGCCGTGCCCAGCTTCACGGCCTGCTCGGTGCTGTCGTCGTCGGCGCCGTCGAGACCACCGTTGGTGACGGTGATCGCGTCGGTGCCGACCCGTACGGCCGCGACATCGAGCGTGAGTGTGGTGGGCTCCCCGCCCGAGGCGCCCTGGACCGTGACACGCAGCCCCTGCCGGGCGTCGCCCTCCTTGGGCAGGGAGGTCTCGATCACCTGGACCGTGCGCGTTCCGCCCGAACTGTCGGTCGCCGTGAACTGGTCGCACTCGACCGGCAGTTTCTTCAACCAGGCGAAGGAGGCGGCCAGCGCGGCCTTGTCGTAGGCGGCGACCTGGTACAGCAGCCGCGACTCGCCCTCCTCGAAACCGGTCAGCGCGGACGCCCCGGACGGCTTGCCCAGGAGTCGTTCGCCGTAGAGTCGGTCGAGCAGCTTCTGGCAGTCGGCCGCGTTCGCCTTGGCGGTGAGGAAGTCGGCGACGTCGACCTTCCCGACCAGGAGCCTCTCACGCCAGGTGGCCGCGTCCTTGACCTCGCTCCAGTCGTCCTCCAGGTCCGCCTCGGTCACCAGCGCGACCCGCGCTCTGGCCTCGGTGAGCTCGGCCGGGGACTCCTGGGCCAGCGGCGAGGGGGAGATCTCCGTGGTGTCCGCGGTGCCCGACCCGCTGTCGTCACCGTCCGAACAGGCGGCTGTGGTCAACAGGACCCCGGCGACCAGGGCCGAGGCGAGCGCACGGGCGGGGCGGGAAGGGCGGTGGGGCGTCACGGGGGCTCCTGGAGATGTGGGGGACGACCTCCATGCCACAACCCCTCCCTCCGTACGACCAGCGCACCGGGCTGTTCGAGTGAGTGCGCGCTCGTGCCCCAGGCTCCGGAAACCGGTGGCGTCGCGTTCCGGCGCCCTTGGGTGAGGGGGCCGATCACCGGCAGCCGAGCACCGCTTCCGCCGTCGTTTCCCGCCGCGCCCTTCCTGGTACGGAGCCACGTCGGTGGCGGCACCCCGCGGTCAGGGGTTCAGGCCGTCCGAAGCCGCCGCGGTGGAGTTGCGCAGCACGAGTTCCGTGCTCACCTCCATGTGCTCCATGAGCAGCTGCTGTCCCTCGATCAGGGACAGCAGCGCGCGGGCGGCCTTCTGGCCCATGTCGTGCAGCGGCTGGCGCACCGTGGTCAGGCCGGGGAAGCTCTGGGCGGCCTGTGGGAGGTCGTCGAAGCCGACGACCGAGAAGTCGGTGGGGACGTTCAGTCCCAGGGCTCGGGCGCCATCGATCGCGCCGAGGGCCATGAGGTCGGCGCCGGCGACGATGGCCGTGGGACGGTGCTCGGTGATCAGACGGGTGGCCGTACGGAATCCGCAGGCGTAGGAGAAGTCGCAGGACGCGACCATGCGCTCGTCCACCTTCAGGCCGGCTAGCCGCATCGCGTCCTCGAAGCCCTGGAAGCGGACGGAGGTGCTTTCGAGGTCTTCCTCGCCGCGGAGGTAGGCGATCCGGGTGTGACCGAGGTCGATCAGATGCTGGGTGCCCTGGCGCATGCCGTGGTAGTTGTCGACGGTCAGGCGGGGCAGTGGTACGTCCAGACGCCGGGGGTCGATGATCACGCAGGGCAGGTTCTGGCGGCGGAGCAGTTCCACCGTCTCGTCCTCCAGGACCGGAGCGATCATCAGGACGCCGTCGACCATGCCGCGGCTGAGGAACTGGATCCGGTCCTTCTCCCGCACCGCGTCGTGGTACGAGGCGTTTACCAGCAGTTCCTGCTCGACGCTCGCCAGTTCGTCCGCGACGCCGCGCAGGATCTCCAGGCCGTACTGGCTGGTGAGGTCCAGGGCGATGAGGCCGACGAGCCCGGTGCGGCCGGCCTTGAGGTTGCGGGCGGAGACGTTGGCCCGGTAGCCGAGGCGGGCCGCCACCTCCAGGACGCGCCGACGGGTCTCCTCGGAGGCACCCGGCTTGCCGTTCACCACGTTGGACACGGTCATCGCGGAGACGCCGGCCTCCTCGGCCACCTGCGCGATGGTCACCCGCCCTGCCACGCCCACTCCCGCTGTCTGTCGAGCACTTGGACCGAGGGGAATCCCCGGCTGTGCGGGCACACTCTTGCACGCCGCCGGGAAAACTTCCACGAAACTGTAACGATAAGGCTAGTCGCCTGCTCGCCGAAACCCTCATGACATGCGGACTCCGTTGGTCTCCGGGCGGTTACGTCGACCACGGAAAGTTACGTATAGATGTCACCTAAGTTTTGCGTTACAGTTCCCGGCCATCGGCACGAAACGTTTTGCCGCAACCAGGGCCCACCGGCCCGTTCCGCCGTATCGGAGCTGCACTCACACGGATGCAGACCGACCGGATCAAACCCCTTGAGACATGACGAGTCGGTCTGTACCGACGATGGGTGAGGTGTGCAATGAAGCGCTCTGGGAGACGAATCGCGGTCGCCACCACGGTCGCCGCCATGGCGATGTCGCTGGCCGCGTGCGGGGGTGGGTCGAGTGGTGCCTCCAGTGACGGAACGGTGACCCTGCATGTGGAGGCGTGGAAGGGCGGCGGCGCGGAGCCCGCGAACATCGCGGAGATCAACAAGGCCTTCGAGAAGGCCCACCCCAAGATCAAGATCGACTTCGAGTACATCACCGCGAACGACACCTACGTCCAGAAGCTCCAGCCCGAGCTGCTCGGCGGCAAGGCCGGTGACGTGATCATGGTCGACACGGACAAGATGAAGAAGTGGGGCGCCTCCGGCTACCTCGCCGACCTGTCCGACGAGTCGTGGGCGAGCAAGATAGCCGCCGACGCCAGGCCCTTCGCCCAGTCCGACGGCAAGACGCTCGCCATGCCCATGGAGCTCATCGGCATCGGCCTGTACGCCAACATGGACCTGCTCAAGAAGGTCGGCGTCACCGAAGTCCCCGCCGACTGGCCGACGTTCCTCGCCGACCTCGCCAAGCTCAAGAAGGCCGGCATCAACCCCATCGCGCTGCCCGACAAGTCCGGCTGGACCGGCAGCTCCACCTTCCAGGCCGCCGGATCGACCCTCGTCTACCAGAAGAACAAGCAGTGGGACGCCGACTTCCTGGCGGGCAAGACCTCCTTCGACCCCGACTGGAAGGAGTCGCTGGAGCAGTTGAAGACCCTGGAGGACAAGGGGTACGTCAACTGGAAGAACGAGCTCGGCGTCGACGAGTGGTCGCAGGGCCCGCAGAACTTCAGCGCAGGCAAGAGCGCCTTCTACTACCAGGGCGCCTGGCAGGTCTCCAACATCAAGAAGGCCGGCTTCCCCGTTTCGTTCGCGCCCTGGCCGGGCGGCGCCGAGGGCACCAAGCCCAACGGGATGCTCTTCTCCGGCACGATGTGGGCCGTCAACTCCCAGTCGCAGCAGGGCGACGCGGCGCGTGAGTACGTCAAGTTCTGGTCGCAGAGCGCCACCCTCTCCAAGTACCTGGAGGCCGAGAACGCAGAGTCGCCGTTCACCGGCGGCACCACGCCGGAGAGCAGCGAGACGACGGCCTTCACCACGGCCTTCCACGAGGGCCGTTACCGGATCCTGCCGTCCGACTCCTGGTACGGCGCGACCGCCGAGACCGCGATCGGCTCGAAGATCCAGGCGTACCTGCTGGGCAAGGCGTCCGTCGCGCAGACCCTCAAGGACATCCAGACCGCGGCGTCGGCCAAGTAGCCCTGCCCGCCCCCAGGTCAGCCGTGGCGGGAGCGTGTGGGACGGCTCCTGACCGCCCCCGCCACGGCCACTGAACCGCCCTGGCTCCGGCCAGTCCTGCACCACCGGCTCCGGCCAGTCCTGCACCACCGGCTCCGGCCAGTCCTGCACCACCGGCTCCGGCCAGTCCTGCACCATCCCGGCCTCGGCCACCGCACTGCCCCCCCGCTCGGCCAAGGCCCCTGCACCGCCCCGGCTTCGGCCAGTCCTGCACCACCCCGACCACGGCCACCGCACCCCCCGCTCGGCCTCGGCCACCGCACCGCCCCGGCCCCAGCCACCGCCCCCCGCCCCGGCCTCGGCCCCTGCACCCCCCCGCTCCGCCAAGGCCACCGAACCGCCCCGGCCCCCACCAGGGCCACCAAGAAGCCCCGGTCACGAGGAGGACCCCCGTGTTCCACCGACGGCGCGCCACCATGGCCGCCTTCCTGCTGCCGGCGATCGCCGTCTACGGCACGTTCATGCTGTATCCGCTCGCCCGCGGCGTGTACCTGAGCATGACCGACAGCCTCGGCGGCCCGATCGCCCACTTCGTCGGCACCGACCAGTACCAGGCCATGGCCGACGCCCCGGACGTCACCGCCGCCCTCTGGCACACCATCGTGTACGCGGCCGTCGTCGTGATCGTCCAGAACGGCCTGGGCCTGCTCTTCGCGAGCCTGCTCTTCCGGCGGCCGAAGGTCCGCAAGGCGCTCAGCGTGACACTGCTGACCCCCACCCTGGTCTCACCGGTGATGGCGGCCTTCATCTGGTCGTACCTCTTCGCCCCGGACGGCGGCATCAACGCGCTGCTCGGTCTGTTCGGCCTCGACTCACTGCAGCACGTCTGGCTCGGCGACACCTCCACCGCCCTGTACGCCGTGGCCGCCGTCAACATCTGGATGTTCGCGGGCTATTCGTGCGCGATCTTCCTGGCCGGGTACATGAGTGTGCCCACCGAACTCCTCGACGCCGCCGCGGTCGACGGCGCGGGTGGCTGGCGGCGCTTTTGCAGCGTGGAGTGGCCGATGCTGGCCCCCGCGCTCACCGTGAACGTGACCCTCAGCCTCATCGGCTCGCTCAAGGTCTTCGAGTTCCCCCTGGTGCTCACCAACGGCGGTCCGGCCGGCGCCACCGAGACGCTGACCACACTCGTCTACCGGAACGTGTTCGGCGGCGGGAAGTTCGCCTTCGGAATCGCCGTCTCCGTACTCCTCCTGGTGACCGTGGTCGTCCTGTCCAGCGCCACCTCCTCCCTGCTCCGGCTCCGCGAGCGACGAATCTGACGGGCGGCCCATCATGACTTCCAAGACACTTCCCCCGCCGGCCGCCCAGCGCTCCGCGCCCCATCTGCCGCCGGCCCCCGCCAAGTCCTCGACGCCAGGCACCCGTTGGCGTCGAACGGTCGGCGGTCTCGGAACCGCACTGCTCTGCCTCGGTGTGCTGGTGTTCGTCCTGCCGTTCCTCTTCACCATCGTCACCTCGCTGCGCAGCGCGGCGGACGTGGCCCGGGCCCCGCTCGGTGTCCCGCACACCTTCACCCTGAAGAACTTCTCCGACGCCTTCTCGCAGATCCACTACGGCCGCAGTGCCCTGAACACGCTGCTCATCACGGGCCTTTCCTGCCTGAGCATCACCGTGATCGGCTCGCTGGCCAGCTACCCGCTCGCGCGCATCACCCAGGGCTGGTCGACGTGGGTGTACCGGCTGTTCATCCTGGGCACCTCGGTGCCGGTGTTCGTCGTGGTGGCGCCGCTGTACCTGCTGATGCGCGACCTGAACCTGCTGGACAACTACGCGGGCGTGGTCTTCATCTACACCGCGATGTTCCTGCCGGTCGCCGTGTTCTTCTACACCAGCTTCATCCGCTCGATCCCGATGGACATCGAGGAAGCCGCCGCGCTGGACGGCTGCGGAGCCTTCCGCACCTTCTTCACCATCATCCTGCCGCTGCTGCGGCCGATCACCAGCACCCTGCTGACCTTCATCTCCCTCCAGGTCTGGAACGACCTGATCGTCCCGCTGGTCTTCCTACAGGACCCCGACAAGCGCACGGTCATGGTGAACGCCTACTCGTTCATCGACCCGCACACCGTGCAGCCGACGACCCTGTTCCCGGCCGCCCTGCTCGGCGTGGCGCCGCTGTTCCTGATCTTCATCTTCCTGCAGCGCCACGTGGTCGCGGGCATGTCCGCCGGCGCCGTCAAGTCCTGATCCCCGGGCGCCGGTTCACCCTCCGACGCCGTACCGCGTGCAGCCGTACGGCCATCCCGCCCCGCCCTGCTGTCACCAGCTCCGAAGTCCGGAAGGACCCCCCACCCATGTATGTGGTCTCGTACTTCACCGACGCCGACGAGGCGCTGCATCTCGCCTACAGCCACGACGGCGAGGAATTCACGCCGGTGAACGGCGGCCGCCCGGTCCTGCGGGGCACGGTCTCCACCGGCAGGCTGCGGGATCCGTTCATCGGGATCGGACCCGACGGTCTGTTCCACCTGCTGGCCACCGACGGATGGACGAGCCCGTCCATCGTCCACGCCACCTCGGCCGACCTGCTCACCTGGTCCGAGCAACGGCTGATACCCGTGATGGGCGGGGTGCCGGGCGCCCTCAACGCCTGGGCCCCGGAGTTCTTCCTGGACCGCCGGACCGGGCTGTACCACCTCATCTGGTCGTCCGTGGTCGAGCCGGGCGGCTCCGCCGAGGGCCGCGACTTCGAGCACAACAGCCAGGACCACCGCATCTGGCACTGCACCACCGCCGACTTCCACACCTTCTCCGACTCCGGCATCTTCTTCGACCCCGGCCACACCGTCATCGACGCCACCGTGCGCGAACTCGACGGCGGCGGCTTCCTGATGGCCTTCAAGGACGAGCGCGGTGTCAACGACCGCGCCACCACCCACAAGGACATCCACGTGACCACATTCGAGGTCCCCGGCGGCACGTACACCACGCCCAAGGGGCCGGTGACGCCCTCCCTGGTCGAGGGTCCCTCGATGTTCCGCCGGGGCGATGAATGGATCATGATCTACGACCACTTCCTCGAAGGCAGATACGGGGCTGCCCGCAGCGAGGACGGAGTGGACTGGCAGCCGGTCGCGCTGTCCCTGCCGCCGGGCATGCGCCACGCCTCCGTGCTCCAGACGCGGATCCCGACCTCCCTGGCCGCGCGCTAGGGCCAGTCCGGCGGATCAGACCGGCTGCAAGGCGGAGGAATGAGTCGACGCACATCTGCGGCGCGTGACGACAACGCCGCTTGGGGTCCCCTCCGGGGGAGTGCGTGCAAGGCCCCAGGCCGCCGACATGATCCGCCGGACAGGCCCTGGAGCGCCCACGGAATCCGGGCGGCGTCCGCGCCTCGGCCGACCGCCCGGTGCAGGAAGACCCGCGTCACGCATCCGCGGCGCGGAGGACACGATCACCCAGCAAGGAGCGTCGCAATGGAGCGTCGTAGACCGACGCGCCCGGCCCGCCGGGCAGCACGCGTTCTGGCCCTCATCGCCACAATGGCGGGAGCCCTCCTGGCCCCGGCCCACACCGCGCTCGCGGCGGGCACCGCCTACTACGTCGACTGCTCGGCCGCAGGCAACGGCAGCGGCACCCAGACCAGCCCCTGGAACGCGGTCGGCAGCGTCAACAGCACCACCTTCACGCCCGGCGACAGCATCCTCTTCAAGGCTGGCACCACCTGCACCGGCCAGCTCTCCCCGGGCGGCTCGGGAGCCGCGGGCAGCAACATCTCGATCAGTTCATACGGCTCCGGCGCCAAGCCGGTCATCGACGCGGCCGGTGCCACCGGCGCGGTCATCAAACTGCTCAACCAGCAGTACTGGGACATCGGCGGCCTGGAGCTGATCGACAACGCCTCCTCGCCCGCCTACCGCTCTGGCGTCCTCGCCGAGAACAGCTCCGGCGGGATCCTGCACCACATCCGCGTGCACGACATGTACATCCACGACATCGCGGGTTACGGCGGCGGCTGGTACTCCACCAACGCGGGCGTCGGCATCCAGACCGACCACACCACCCCCGTCTCCACCTGGGACGACGTGGTCATCGAGAACAACACCTTCGACCACGTCGACCGCATCGCCGTCGCCGTCACCCCGGACGGGGACGGCCAGGGCACCGGTCTGACCACCGGCACGGTCATCCGCAACAACACGATGACCTACGACGGCGCGGACGACATCCTCGTCGTCAAGAACGACGGCGCCCTCATCGAGGGCAACAAGGCGGGCTACGGCGGCGCCAAGAGCACCTGCCCGCCGTCCGGCCAGTACTGCAACGGTGCCTCGGCCGGCATCTGGATGTCCGGCAGCTCCAACACCGTCGTCCAGAACAACGAGGTCTACTGTCACGTCAACGGCGCCGACGGCACCGGCTACGACGTGGACTGGGGCAACCACAACACCACGTTCCAGTACAACTACAGCCACCAGAACCTCGGTGGCTTCATGCTGGTCATGCCGCCGTTCAGCATCGCCAACGAGCCCACCTCGACCGTCCCCAGCGACGGCACGGTGATCCGCTACAACATCAGCGAGAACGACGGCACCAACGCCGGCTGCCCCACCTCGGGCACTCCGACACATGGCAAGGGCGTCTTCCACTTCGTGGGCAACATCCCCAACCAGAGCGGCAGTTCGTCGGCGGTCCCGCTGATCTACAACAACAGCATCTATGTCAACCAGAGCGGTCTGAACACTCCGATCCTCTACTCCCGTAAGGGTTCGAGCGTCACCGGCACCCTTTCCTTCCGGAACAACGCCGTCTTCAACTACGGCACCGGCGGCTACTTCAGCACCAGCTCGGGCTCCGTCTACTCCAACAACCTCTTCTACGGCAACCACCCGTCGTCCGAGCCCGCAGACTCCGCGAAGGTCATCGCCGACCCCCAGTTCCGCAACCCCGGCAACGCCAACTCCTCGTCCTCCTACACCGGCAGGAACGCCTACCAGGTCCACCCGTCCTCCGCGGTGATCCGGGCCGGCGCGGTCATCTCCGACAACGGCGGCAAGGACGCCTACGGCAACACCGTCTCCGCCACGGCCGCCCCCAACATCGGCGCCTACAACGGCACCGGCGGCAACCTGCTCTCCAACGCGGGCTTCGAGACAGGCGCATTGAGCCCCTGGACCCAGGCCAGCGGCAACGCCTCGTCCGTGACCGGCACGGGCGCCCACACCGGCGGATACACGCTCACCACGACCGCGAGCGGCAGCGGCGCCAACCAGGCACTGACCGGCCTGAGCCCCAACACCACCTACCTGCTCACGGGTTGGGCGAAGGTTGCCAACGCGGGCGAGACCCTCGCCATCGGTGTGAAGAACTTCGGTGGCACCGAGACGTACACCAACATCGCCACGGCGTCGTACAGCCAGGCGGCGGTCCTCTTCACCACCGGCTCCTCCAGCACCACGGCCACGGTCTACTGCTGGAAGAACGCGGGCGGTTCGGGCACCGGATACTGCGACGACCTCGCGGTGGAAGCCCTGTCGTCCGCGACCAACGCCCTCACCAACCCCGGTTTCGAAACCTCCGCGCTGACCCCGTGGGCCCAGTCCACCGGTACGGCGTCCAGCGTGGTCGCGTCCAACGCCCGCACCGGCTCGTACTCCCTCCAGACCGGCGCCGGCGCCAGTGGGGCGATCCAGACGGTCAGCGGTCTCACCTCCAGTGGCACCTACCTGCTCGCCGGGTGGGCCAAGGTCGCCACCGCCGGTGAGGAGGTCGCGGTCGGCGTGAAGAGCTTCGGCGGTGCGGAAACGTATCAGCGGGCCTCGACCACGTCCTACGCCCAGCAGCCCATCTTCTTCACCACGGGCGCCACCACCACCTCGGCGGGCGTGTACTGCTACAAGAACGCCGGCTCGGCCGCCGGCTACTGCGACGACTACACCCTGATCAAGCTCCCCTGAGCTTCACCGCATGGGCGGGCCGGTGCAACCCGGCCCGCCCATGCGCGACAAGTGGAAAATGACTGGAACCCGAGCGCATGTCGCTCTAGAGTCGGATCACTTCGTGCGGTGGCCACTGCCACTGCCGTCGACCGCGTGAGGAACGGGAGGTGTGACCGATGGCTGTCTCTGTGATGGGCGCTGCCCGCATCCAGTTCATCAAGTCCACTTCCGTGGCCGTCGGCTGACCTCAACTCCTAGTGCCGGGGCCACCCTTGTGAAGGGTCACCCTTGACTTCCAGTTCAGTTTTCTCCGCTCTCGCTCCCTACGGCTGGGACGAGGCATGGGCGGACGCGTTCGCCCCCTACGAGCCCGAGGGGCTCCTGCCCGGACGCGTGGTCCGGGTCGACCGCGGGCAGTGCGACCTCGTCACCGCCCACGGGATGGTGCGGGCCGACACCGCTTTCGTCACCCCGAACGACCCCATGCGGGTCCTGTGCACCGGCGACTGGGCCGTCGTCGAGCCCGCCGGTCACCCCCGCTACGTACGGACGTATCTGCCGCGCCGTACCGCCTTCGTACGCTCCACCTCCTCCAAACGGTCCGAGGGGCAGATCCTCGCGGCCAACGTCGACCACGCGATCGTCGCCGTGTCGCTGGCCGTCGAACTCGACCTCGGCCGCATCGAACGGTTCCTCGCCCTCGCCTGGGAGTCCGGCGCCCAGCCGGTGGTCGTGCTGACCAAGGCCGACCTCGTGCCGGAGGCGGCGACGCTCGCGCATCTCGTGCAGGACGTGGAGACGACGGCGCCGGGTGTGCCCGTGCTGACCGTCAGCGCGCTGGACGGGGAAGGGCTCGACGTCCTCGTCGCGATCGTCTCCGGCGGTACGACCGTGCTGCTCGGGCAGTCCGGTGCGGGGAAGTCGACGCTCGCCAACGCGCTCGTCGGCGAGGACGTGATGGCCGTGCACGCCACCCGTGACATCGACGGAAAGGGACGTCATACGACCACCACCCGCAACCTCCTCGCCCTGCCGGGCGGGGGAGTGCTGATCGACACGCCCGGCCTCCGTGGTGTCGGGCTCTGGGACGCCGAGACCGGTGTCGGACAGGTGTTCTCGGAGATCGAGCAGCTGGCCGAGCGGTGCCGGTTCCACGACTGCGCGCACGAGAGCGAGCCGGGGTGCGCGGTGCTGGCTGCGATCGCCTCCGGAGAGCTGGCGGAGCGGCGGCTGGACAGCTATCGGAAGCTGATCCGGGAGAACCAGCGGATCGTGGCGAAGACGGATGCGCGGCTCCGTTCGGAGATCCGGAAGGAGTGGAAGAAGCGGGGGGCACAAGGGAAAGCGGCGATGGAGGCGAAACAGGGGCGGCTCCGGTAGTCGGTCGGGTGCGGGGTCTTTCAGGGGCGCCGTTCGCGCAGTTCCCCGCCCCCTGAAAGACCCCGCACCCGCCCACGAACCGCCGTGTCCGATTTCCGCCAGCAGTACACCCGTGCACGGCGGAGACTGGATGGCGTGATGGACGAAGACACCAGGTACGAAGCCGTACGCAGCCGGGACGCCCGGTTCGACGGGGAGTTCTTCTTCGCTGTCGAGACGACCGGGATCTACTGCCGGCCCAGCTGCCCCGCGGTGACCCCGAAGCGCCGCAACGTCCGCTTCTACGCGACGGCCGCCGCCGCGCAGGGCTCGGGTTTCCGGGCCTGCCGGCGGTGCCGTCCGGACGCGGTGCCCGGTTCCGCGGACTGGAACGTACGGGCGGACGTCGTGGGCCGGGCGATGCGCCTGATCGGCGACGGAGTCGTCGACCGGGAGGGCGTCGCCGGACTCGCCGGCCGCCTCGGCTACAGCGCACGGCAGGTCCAGCGCCAGCTCACCGCGGAGCTGGGCGCGGGCCCCGTCGCGCTCGCCCGCGCCCAGCGGGCCCACACCGCGCGCGTCCTGCTCCAGACCACCGGCCTGCCGGTCACGGAGATCGCGTTCGCGTCGGGCTTCGCCAGCGTGCGGCAGTTCAACGACACGGTCCGGGAGATCTACGCCTCCACACCGAGCGACCTGCGCGTCGCCGCCCGCACCACCCGCCACGCGGCCACCCCCACGGCGGGCATTCCGCTACGACTCGCTCACCGCGGCCCCTACCAGTCCGCCGCCGTCTTCGACCTGCTGGAACGCGAGGCCGTAGCCGGTATCGAGGAGGTGAGCGGGGCACCCGGGCGGCGCACCTACCGCCGCACCCTCCGCCTCCCGCACGGCACCGGCATCATCGCCGTCCACGAACGCCCCGGGACGACCGGAACCACCTCCGGCGCCAACCCCGGCGGCTGGCTCGACGCCCAGCTGCACCTCACCGACCCCCGCGACCTGACCACCGCCGTCGGACGACTGCGGCGCCTGTTCGACCTCGACGCCGATCCGTACGCCGTCGACGAACGGCTCGCCGCGGACCCGAGGCTCGCTCCGCTGGTCGCCGCCCGCCCCGGCCTGCGCTCACCCGGCACCGCCGACCCCGAGGAGTTCGCCGTACGGGCACTCGTGGGCCGCAGCGCATCCGAACGGCTCGTGCGGCGCTACGGCAAGACCCTGGACGCCCCCTGCGGAAGCCTCACCCATCTCTTCCCCGACCCGCACACCCTCGCTCAGGCCGAGCCGCCCGGACCGCTGGCCGCGCTCACCACCGCCCTCGCCGACGGCACCGTACGAGTGGATCCCGGCGCCGACCGGGACGAGGCGGAGCGTGCGCTGCTCGCGTTGCCCGGTCTGGACGGTCGTACCGTCGCCGTCATCCGCACCCGCGCCCTCGGCGACCCGGACGTCGCCCCGCCGGGAGCCGACGCCCCCGACAGCTGGCGCCCCTGGCGTTCCTATGCCTGGCAACACCTGTGTACAGCAGGAGAGTTGGAGTTCTGATGACCGCCTACTGGACCTCGATCGACAGCCCCGTCGGCGCCCTCCTCCTGACCGCCGACACCTCCGGCGCACTGACCTCGCTCTCCGTACCGGGGCAGAAGAACGGCCGTACCGTTGACGGGAGTTGGCGCCAGGACCCCGGACCCTTCCGGGCCGCCGAGGAGCAGCTCGCCGCCTACTTCGCCGGTGAACTCAAGGAGTTCGAGCTGGAGTTGAGCCCCGAGGGGACCGAGTTCCGGCGCCGGGTCTGGGACGCCCTCGACGACGTGCCGTACGGGGCGACCACGACGTACGGTGCGATCGCCGCGCGCGTCGGTGCCTCCCGGATGGCCGTACGGGCCGTCGGCGGTGCGATCGGCGCCAATCCGCTGCTGATCCTGCGCCCCTGCCACCGTGTGATCGGCGCGAACGGCACCCTGACCGGGTACGCGGGCGGCCTGGAGCGCAAGACCACGCTGCTCACGCTGGAAGGCGCCCTCTAGGAGTCGTCGAGACCCCAGCTGTGGATCCGCCGCGGATGGATGCGGATGACCTCCTCACTGAAGTGCGCGCCCAACTCGTGCGGACCGGTGAGGAGTTCCGCGTCCCCGCGGATGTCTATGCCGCGCACCCGCCACGGCCGCACGCTGACGACATCGTCGACGACCAGCGCGACCTTCGGGTTCTTCTGGAGGTTGCGCCACTTCTTGGTCCGGCCCATCGCATAGCCGCCGACCAGGATGGTGCCGTCGTCCTGCGGGAAGAAGCCGACCGGGTTCGCCTGCGGCTGCCCGTGCTGGTCGACGGTGGCCAGCCGTCCCAGCCGCTGGGACCTGAGATACGCGCGCTCGGCCTCGCTGAATTCGGTCATGGCAGCCACCCAAACACGCGCCGCGCCGCCCGCACATCGGATCGTCGACCTAGGTCTCCCTGGGGCCACGGCCCTACGTCAGCCCCACAGCACCGTCCCGAGCCACGCGCCCATGATCAGCAGACAGGTGAACAGCTCCGCCAGCACACTGGAGCCGCCCGAGCGCATCGCCGTACGCAGGGCGGCCTTCGCCTCGCCGTGCCGGCCCAGACGGAGTCGCTCCGAGAGGTAGATGCCGCCCATGAACCCGGGGATCGCACCGAGCACGGGGACCAGGAAGAAGCCGAGGAACGCCCCCGCTCCGGCGTACGCCCCCATGCGCGGGGTGGCCCCGCTCTCCCGCAGTCGCCGGGGTGGCAGCGCCCAGCGCACCACCTGGGAGAGGAACAGGGCGACGGTCGACCCCACGAGCACGAACCAGGCGACCGGCTGCGGATCCTTCAGCGCCCACCACAGGACCGCGGCCCACACGAGCCACGACCCCGGTACCCCGGGCACCAGCACTCCGACCAGGCCGAACAGCATGACCAAGCCGACCAGCAGGAGGTCCCACGCTCCCATTCGTCCAGGGTGCCGGACGGTGCCACGATGCGCAGGTCAGCGATGTTCGACCCGGCGGTTCTCCCGTGGGGGGTGGAATCGTCCGGCGACCTCTTTCGCCACACCAGTTCGACAGCTCACTCGACACGCCGTTCGACGCGCGCGGCCGCGCCCGATTTTCGGGATGCCCCGTTTTCATACGGCCCGCGCGGTGGACAATTAGGGGCATGAGCCAGCAGGGGGGAAGGCCCACCGGTCACGAGGACGACTGGTGGGGGCAGCTGTACGACTCCACGGACGACACGGGACCCACACCGGCCCCGGACTCCCTGGACGACCGCTTCGCCTCTGCGGCGGGGGCGGTGTCCCGCGACGGCTCCGGCGGTGCGGGCCGCACGGCCGAGGAGCCTGCCGCTCCTGCGGACGACGGGAGCGGGCGGACAGGGCCCGGCGGCACACGGCCCGGCTTCGACGCGGCCGCCGCGGGTGAACGCGGCCGTCGGTCCGGTCCCGGGACCGGAGTGCCCGCGCCTCGCTCGGGCTTCCCCGACGCGCCGGAGGATCCACCTCGTACGACTCCTCACGGGCCGCCCGCTCCACCCCCTCCGCGCTCGAGTCCGCCCCGCACCCCCTGGGATTCTCCGCCCGACGCGTCCGAGGGCCCCGTGGCCTACCCGCCCGGCCCCAAGCCCCCCGGTTTCGTCGAACGCACCCCCGAGGACCGCCAGGCGCCGCCATCGGGCAGTCGGGCGTCCACGGAGACACCTCCCGCCACGAGCGTTCCGTCCTCCCGGATGCGGTCCGACGTGCCGCCCCCGCCGCACTCCGCCCCACCTCCCCCCGCCGGCCCGCCCGGCGCCACTCCGAGGGACAGCGTGGACCCCGGTGCACGCCGCCCGGAAGACGACTGGTGGGCCACGGCCCCCGCCGCCCCCGAGACAGCCCCCACCCGGAACCCCCCTCCCACCGCCTCCCGCACCGGCCCCGGCTCCACCCAGCCCAACCCGACCGCAGAGCCCCCCGGCTCCCACCATCCGGCACCCCCTCCCACCCCGCAGAACGGCCCGAGCAGCCCCGGCCAGGCAGCCCCGACCACCCCGGCGCCCGGGCAGCGCGGCGACGGCGGCTCGCGGCAGGCGGGCCCGGTCGGTCCGGCTTCCGGCGGGCAGTGGGAAGACGACCTCCGGCAGGCGGACCCGGCCGCCCCGGCGCCCGGGCAGCGCGGCGACGGCGGCTCGCGGCAGGCGGGCCCGGTCGGTCCCGCTTCCGGTCGGCAGCGGGAAGACGACCCCCGCCAGGCAGCCCCGACCACCCCGGCGCCCGGGCAGCGCGGCGACGGCGGCCCCCCACGGACCGGCCCCGCCGCAGGCGGCTCCCCGCAGGACCATGACGGTGTCGAAGCCGGAAGAGAAACCGACCCCGACCTCACCCCCCGCTCCGCCCCCGCGCCGCAGGCACTCCGCACGGCCACCCATGTGGACCTCCCGACCCTCCCTCCCGTCCCCGTCGCCTTCGTCGGCTCCGGGCCCCCCACCTACGACGCCGAACCCACCGCCCTCCCGCCCGCGGACCCCGACGAACTCGACGACCTGGTCGCGGACACCGTGCTGGACGGGGCCCGGTACGGAACCTGCACCCTGCGGGCCGTCTCCGTACGCGGGGACTCGGCCAGGTTCCGGGGTGAGCCCCGCAGGGACTCGCTGCTCACCGCCCGCTTCGGCACCGGCGACCAGGCGCTGATCCTGGTCGCCATGGCCACCGGCGCCCGCGCCACCCCCGGCGCCCACCGGGCCGCCGCCGAGGCCTGCCACTGGATCGGGCGGGCCGTGGGACGCAGCCACGCCCGGCTCGCGCAGGACATCGGCGCCGCCCGCCGAGGTGATCTGAAGTCAGGGCTGCACCGCCTCACCGACCGCAGTCTCGGCAAGCTCCGCGCCAGCGCCGCCGAACAGGGCGTCGACCCGGAGGAGTACGCCGCCACCCTGCGCTGTCTGCTCCTGCCCGCCGACCCCGACTGCCGGGTCCGGGTCTTCTTCGGCGTCGGCGAGGGCGGCCTGTTCAGGCTCCGCGACGGCGCGTGGCACGACATCGAACCCCGCATCACCGACATCACCGGCGAACCGGTCGTCGGCTTCGGCTCGCTCCCTTCCGAGACCCCCGAGGGCGACCGCCTCACCATGGACCTCGGCATCCCCACACCCCCGAGCCCCTACGAACCCGCCCCGGAGCCGTCCCGCCAACCCTTCCGCTTCCGCGCCTCCGTCGCCCGCCCGGGTGACACCCTCCTGATGTGCACCGGCGGCCTCGCCGAACCCCTGCGCGGCGAACCCGACCTGTGCGAGTACCTCACGGGACGGTGGTCGGGACCCCCACCCGGCCTCGCCGGCTTCCTCGCCGACAGCCAAGTCCGGGTCAAGGGATATGCCGACGACCGTACAGCCGCGGCGGTTTGGGAGGCGTGATCGCGGTCATTGTGGATTGATGGACCCAAGGAGACCGAAGGGGTGCATGGATCCATGGCCAAGCAGAACGTCGCCGAGCAGTTCGTGGACATCCTCGTCAAGGCCGGAGTGAAGCGCCTCTACGGCGTCGTCGGCGACAGCCTCAACCCGGTGGTGGACGCCGTCCGCCGCAACACCGCCATCGACTGGGTGCACGTACGGCACGAGGAGACCGCCGCCTTCGCCGCTGGCGCGGAGGCCCAGGTCACCGGCAAGCTGGCCGCGTGTGCCGGCTCCTGCGGGCCCGGCAACCTGCACCTCATCAACGGCCTCTACGACGCCCACCGCTCCATGGCCCCGGTCCTCGCCCTCGCCTCGCACATCCCCTCCAGCGAGATCGGCCTCGGCTTCTTCCAGGAGACCCACCCCGACCGGCTCTTCCAGGAGTGCAGCCACTACAGCGAGCTGATCTCCAGCCCCAAGCAGATGCCCAGGCTGCTGCAGACCGCCATCCAGAACGCCGTCGGCCGCTCCGGCGTCAGCGTCGTCTCCCTCCCCGGCGACATCGCCGACGAGCCCGCCCCCGAGAAGGCCGCCGAGACCGCCCTCGTCACCTCCCGGCCCAGCGTCCGCCCCGGCGACACCGAGATCGACAAACTCGTCGCGATGATCGACGCCGCCGACAAGATCACCCTGTTCTGCGGCAGCGGCACGGCGGGCGCGCACGCCGAGGTCATGGAGTTCGCGGAGAAGGTCAAGTCACCCGTGGGGCACGCCCTCAGGGGCAAGGAGCACATCCAGTACGACAACCCCTTCGACGTCGGCATGAGCGGCCTCCTCGGCTACGGCGCCGCCTACGAGGCCACCCACGAGTGCGACCTGCTGATCCTGCTCGGCACCGACTTCCCGTACAACGCCTTCCTCCCCGACGACGTGCAGATCGCGCAGGTCGACGTACGCCCCGAACACCTGGGCCGCCGCTCCAAGTTGGACCTCGCCGTCTGGGGCGATGTGAAGGAGACCCTGCGGTGCCTCACGCCCCGGGTGCAGGAGAAGACCAACCGGCGCTTCCTCGACAAGATGCTCAAGAAGCATGCCGACGCGCTGGAAGGGGTCGTCAAGGCGTACACCCGCAAGGTTGAGAAGCACGTCCCGATCCACCCCGAGTACGTGGCCTCCGTCCTCGACGAACTCGCCGACGACGACGCGGTGTTCACCGTCGACACCGGTATGTGCAATGTGTGGGCCGCCCGCTACATCACGCCCAACGGCCGCCGCCGCGTGATCGGTTCCTTCTCCCACGGGTCGATGGCGAACGCGCTGCCGATGGCGATCGGGGCGCAGTTCACCGACCGCAGGCGGCAGGTCGTGTCGATGTCCGGCGACGGCGGATTCTCCATGCTGATGGGCGACTTCCTGACCCTCGTGCAGTACGACCTCCCCGTGAAGGTCGTCCTCTTCAACAACTCCTCGCTCGGCATGGTCGAGTTGGAGATGCTGGTCGCCGGGCTCCCCTCCTACGGCACCACGAACAAGAACCCCGACTTCGCGGCCGTGGCCCGTGCCTGCGGTGCCCACGGGGTGCGCGTCGAGAAGCCCAAGGACCTCGCGGGGGCCCTGAAGTCGGCGTTCAAGCACAAGGGTCCGGCCCTCGTCGACATCGTCACCGACCCCAACGCCCTCTCCATCCCGCCGAAGATCAGCGCCGAGATGGTCACCGGCTTCGCCCTCTCCGCCTCGAAGATCGTCCTCGACGGCGGGGTGGGCCGCATGCTCCAGATGGCCCGCTCCAACCTCCGGAACGTGCCGAGGCCCTGAGAGGCGTCCTGTCGGGTGCGAGACTGGGCGGATGCCGGACATCGCTTTCACCGAAGTCGCGCCCGTCGTCCCCGTCCGCAGCCTTGACGCCGCCCTGGAGCGATACCGCCGTCTGGGCTTCGCCGCGCGCGCCTACGACGGTCCGGAGCGGTACGGCTTCGCCGAGCGTGGCGCGGTCTCGATCCACCTCAGCGAGTGGTCCGAGCACGACCCTCTCCGCACCGGAGCCGTCGTCTACCTCTACGTGAGTGACGCCGACGCCGTCCATGCCGAGTGGACGGCGTCCGGCGTCGAGGGCCGCTTCACCGAGCCGACCGACACGTCTTACGGGCTACGGGAGTTCACCTACGTGGACACCGACGGCACGGCTCACCGGGTGGGGTCCCGGGTCGTCGCCTAGCTGTCGTAGTCCACCCACGCGCGCTCGCCGGCGGTGTTCGTGCCGTACCAGTAGCGGGGCAGGCCCTTGATGCTCGTGGTGCGGAACGGGCTGAACGCCTGGGAGGACAGGACCAGCACCCTCGTCGTCGACATGACCCGCGGCAGCCACAAGATCTTCCACATCGGCAGCAAGGGCATCGGGGGCAAGTGACGGCGGATTCCGGCCAGTTTCCCGGCTGTCACACCCCTTCATCCCGTACGGCGGGAACGGCAGCCGGGAGTCGGCAGATCGGCCCATGCCCTGCGGTCAGGGTGTCCCGGAGTCACCTGGGTTCGTGGGCCCGCGGCACCGCCGGGTCGGCTGCCGCGCCCGGGAACGGAAGCACCGGCTCACGTCCCCCTGCCGACGGCGGGGGCGCAGGCCGTACAAGGGGTGTTCGGGGCGCCGTACGGTAGGCCCCTTGCCCGGAGGCCGGGGACCGGCACATGGGTTCGTGGACTTCACGACGCCCGTCCCAGCCCTCGCAACCCCGGCCGACCAGCGGCTTTCCTGCACCTTCCCGACTGTGAAGGGCTCTCGTGCAGCCCTTGGTGTGCGGCCCCTCGACAGTGGTTCGCAGGGCACATGCCATGCAGACGTGACCAGTGGCACAAGCGACGCGTATCGGGCGGTCCGTGCAGACCGTCGCCGGGCGGGGCACGGGGCCCGCCCCCTCCGCCGGGACGGTCGCGGTCGTCGCCGTCGGGGTGGCCGAACACCTGGTCGTTGATGATTCGACATGACTGTCGCATGAACTACGGGGCATGGATCCCCGTGAACGTGTTCGAGCAGGAGGGGAACCGACATCGGCACGCGGGCGGGGGTCATGAAGAGGCAGGCACGAGGAGGCGGTCCCACGGCAGTAGGGGCCTTCTCGGCACAGACCATGGAGGAGAAGGCCGAGGGCGCACCGGAGCAGGCGCGGTCGCCGCAGCTCCGGCGCAGACTGGAGCGGGCGGACCTGGGGGCCGTACCCGAGACACGCAGGGCCCTGCGCGAGTTGTTACGACACTGGGGGAGGCCCGGACGATCCGAGATAGCCGAACTGCTCACCAGCGAACTCGTCACCAACGCACTCGTGCACACCGACCACGACGCGGTCGTCACGGCCACGGTGGGGCCGCGGGCCCTGAGGGTGGAGGTGCGGGACTTCGTCGCCCGCAGACCCAGAATGCGCGTACCGAACGCCGATGACGGTACGCACGGCCGGGGCCTTGTCCTCGTCCAGTCCCTCGCGGACGCCTGGGGCGTACGAGTGCACGGCGTGGGCAAGGCCGTCTGGTTCGAACTCGACGCCGGAGCGGCGTGAACCAACGGAAGGGGGCGTGACCCGCGCGGTCACGCCCCCTTCCCGTGGTGCTGCCGGCCCTGGGGCCGCGGCCTCAGCCGAACTGCTGCTCAAGATCCTTGAGCTTGCGCTCCAGGGAGTCCAGGCGCGGCAACGCCATTGTGTCGTCCTCCGAAGTGAGGTCGACGGTCGACGAATCGGCCCCGCTGCGGACGGGTTGGAGCGAGGGCCGGTGCCGTACCGGCAGGGGCTCCGGGTTGGACATCGCGGGCTCCGCGGAGGCCCGCTCCAGGGCGGCGGCCTGCGGCGGCTGCTCCAGCTGGCGTCGGCCGGGGAAGCCGCGGTGGCCCCGGCTGATCGCCTTGAGCTGCGCGCGCTCGACCCGCTCCTGCTCACGGCGGCGAAGGCGGGCCGCCTCCTTCTGGCGCTTGTCCTCGCGGACCTCGTCGACCGCCTCGTCGAGGCTGCGCACGTTCTCGAGCAGCATCAGCGACCAGGCCTTGTACGTCTCACGCGGCGCCCTCAGCCAGCGCACCACACGGATCTGGGGCAGCGGCCGCGGCACCAGTCCCTGCTCGCGCAGGGCGGCCCGACGGGTCTGCTTCAGCGCGCGGTCGAACAGTACGGCCGCCGACAGCGACATGCCCGCGAAGAAGTGCGGGGCGCCCGCGTGGCTCAGACCCCTGGGTGCGTGCACCCAGTTGAACCAGGCCGCCGCACCGGCGAACGTCCACACGAGTATCCGGGAGCCGAGGGCCGCGTCACCGTGGCTGGCCTCGCGCACCGCGAGCACGGAGCAGAACATGGCCGCGCCGTCCAGGCCGAACGGGACCAGGTACTCCCAGCCGCCGGACAGGTTCAGGTTCTGCTGGCCGAAGCCCACCAGGCCGTGGAAGGAGAGCGCGGCGGCCACGGCCGCACAGCAGAACAGGAGGACATAGGAGGCGGTGCCGTATATGGCTTCCTTGCGCCTACGGCGCTCCTCGGTGCGCTCCCACGAGTCGTCTTTCGCGTGCTCCCCGCCGGACCGCTTGCTCCGCGCGAGCACCGCCATCGCCGCGAGCATGCCCAGGAGCAGTACGGCGCCCGGAAGCAGCCAGTTCAGCGATATGTCGGTCAGTCTCATCTGGGGTCCCTTGCATTGGGATAGGGCGTAACGCCCGCCATAGTGGCCCACTCCCACCGGCCCTCAGGGGGTTTCGGGGCAAGAGGCCGCCAAGGAAGTGCAAGGGAGTTGCCCAGGGCAGCGATTTGCTCGAACTGCCGCTTGAGGGGCGGGAGTTGAGTTCGAATAAGACTACCCGTACGGGTGGTTCCACGGAAAGTTCCTGCGCCGAGTGAGGAAGTTGTGAATTGCCTGTAACCGAACGGGCGTCCCAGTCGGCGTTGATCTTACGGGACGTGGAAACGGCGTGTGCGGCGGGGTCCCTGAAGGGGCCTCAACTGGCGGCGGCCGCCGTGAGCTTGGCGATCCTGACCGTCTCGCAGTTGCGCGGGCAGGAGGCGCAGGTGTCGTCCGCGTCCAGTGTGTAGTACATGCAGCAGCTCGCCCGGTCCCGGGTGGGCAGGGGTTCGCCGTTCGGGCCCGTGAGGACGCGGAAGGCCGGGGAGCCGACGTACGGCTTCGTCGTCCCGGGCAGCAGGAGGTCGAGCGCGTGCTCCGCCCGCTTCTTCTCGTGCTCGCCGAGGAGTTCGGCGACGTACCAGAGCCCCTCGACGATCTCGTCGGTCACCATGCCCCACAGGGCCCGGCCGCGACGGCGCATGCGCGGGCCGAAGGCGGCGAGCACGGGTTCCATGTGCTCGGCGATCGCCTCGCGGAGCTCGGCGCGCAGGGCGTCCTCGTCGGGGACCGGGCGGGCGTCGGGGTGGTCGGCCGCCGGGTCGTCCGGGAGGCAGGCGAAGGTGCCCGGGTGGACCGCGAAGGCCATCGGTCCCCGGGTGCGGTCGTACGAGACGTGCGTCACGGGATAGCGGGGCACCCTGCGGTGCAGGAACCACGGCGTGGTGAAGAGGAGACAGGCCGGCCAGGCGTAGCGGTGCAGACCGAAGCTCGCGATGACGTCCGGGCGGCCCTGCTTGCCGTTGTCCCTGAGGACCTGCTCGTCGTCCCAGGCGAGGAAGGTGTCCAGGGCGGTGGGGTCCTCCGCGAGGGCCGCAGTGGTGATCCAGCCGTCGGTGGTGGGGAGAGGGGTCCGGTGGGGCAGCTCCGTGACCGTCAGTGTGGGGAGGGCCTCGGCCATGCGCGCGTAGGCGGCTGTGACGGGCGAACGAGGGGTGGAGCGGGCGGCGGAACGGGCGGCGGAACGGGGGGCGGGCAGCGGTATGGGCATGCGGGGCCACCGATTCGCAGTCGTGGGCGCCTGAGGCGAGGTCAAGAGGTAAGGCTTACCTTACCCAAGATCGTCGGGATTTGAACTGAGGCGTTCTGCGCCTAAGGTGCTTGACGGGTGAGTAACAACCCGTCGTAATGGCCCCAAGTACCGACACGTCCGGAGGAGGACCCGTGAAGCAGGGTGCGCAGGGCTCCGCCGGGACGGGTGGGGTGGAGCGGGATGTGGCAGCGGTTCGGGTGCCGGCGCAGATGCGGGCGGCCGACGTGTCCCGGGCGCGGGTCGAGGCCGTGAGCGGGGTTCGGGGTGAGCACACCCACAGTGAGGTGCCGATTCCGCGGCCGGTGGTGCAGCGGGCCTCCGTGCGGGGGCAGATCCTCGACGCGCTGCGTACGGCGCTGGTGGCGGGGGAGCTGCGGCCCGGCGAGGTGTACTCGGCGCCCGCGCTGGGGGAGCGCTTCGGGGTGTCCGCCACGCCGGTGCGTGAGGCCATGCAGCAGTTGGCGCTTGAAGGGGCCGTCGAGGTCGTTCCCAACCGCGGCTTCCGGGTGGTCGAGCGGGGGGCCCGTGAGTTGGCCGAACTCGCCGAGGTGCGGTCGCTGATCGAGGTGCCGGTGATGCTGCGGCTGGCGCGGAGTGTGCCGGTCGAGCGGTGGGCCGAGTTGCGGCCACTCGCGGAGGCGACCGTGCGGGCGGCGTCGTCGGGGTGCCGGGCGGAGTACGCGGAGTCTGATCGGGCGTTCCATCGTGCGGTGCTGTTGCTTTCGGGGAACGAGCAACTGGTCCAGATCGCGGAGGACTTGCATCGGCGGTCGCAGTGGCCGTTGGTGGGGGGTCCTGCGTCGCGGGGGCGGGGGGATCTGATCGCGGATGCGGCGGAGCATGTGGCGCTGCTGGATGCGTTGATTGCGCGGGATGTGGATGTGGTGCGGGTGTTGGTGGGGGGGCATGTCGGGGTGGGCTGAGGTTGTGGGTTGTCTGCGGGGTGCGTGGGGGCTGGTGTTGTGCGCAGTTCCCCGCGCCCCTGGATGCCTGCGGCGGCCTGTTGCGGTTCGGTGGGGGTGTGTGTAGCGCGTGCGGTGTGTTGTGGGTCGGGGCCG